>JBBUIX010000027.1:0-5713 GCA_038055115.1 Patescibacteria group bacterium | reverse complement strand
ATAATACCGGGCGAATTATGGTTGGAATGATTTATAAAAAACATTAAAACAACAAGATTAAATTTTTTACGCCAGATAACTTTATGAATAATTCTGGCAAGGCCATAGCGCCTTTGATAAAAACAAAAAAAGATTTGAAAGATCTCGTAGTAATTTATGACGATATTGACTTGCCGTTGGGGAAAATAAAAATTTCTTTTAATCGATCTTCGGGCGGACATAATGGTTTGAACTCGGTTATCAAAGCTCTCAAGAGCGAGGAATTTTTACGCATCAGAATTGGCACAGCGCCGGCGACGCCGTCCGGTAAAATAAAAAAACCCAAAGGGGAAAAAGCAATATTGAATTTCTTGCTCGGTGAATTTAAAAAACCGGAATTAGAAACTCTCAAAAAACTTTCAAAAAAAGTCGCCGAAACCATTGAAACTATTTTCACCGAGAATAAAGAAAAAGCGATGAGTCTGTATAATTAAAATATGATAGGAGATCCACCACAACCAAAAGACCCTGAAATAATAGCTGCAGAAACGATTTGTCAGGAACTGCGTGATATTGCGAAAAAATTACCTAAACCCGAGCGTACTCAAAACGAAGAGAAACACACACAATTTGGAAATAACTTCTATTTACTTTTCTTGGCTATTAAATATGAAAAATCGAAACCCGGTGCAATAATTATAGAAGTTTATCTTAAAAGAATAGAGAAAAAATACCCGGAAAAGTGGAAAAAATTTCTAGAAGATAATACTGATTTGGTGGCTCAGATTCAAGAGGCATTAAAACAATATGAAATATCTGGTGAATTAATGCGTCATTATGTAATGCTTTTGAAAAATCCAAAAGCTCAAAAACTTAGCGATCAAATATATGAAGAAATAAACCTAGGAGGTATTGATAGTGAAATTTGGAATAAACTTAATCCACTGCTTAAGCAGGCAAGTGAAGCTATGACTCTGTGTGGTATAAAACCAGAAGATTTTTATGGATAAAAAATAATTAAATCTCTTTCACCGCTTCAATGATGATGCTTTTTTCGCTGTTTCTGTTGGAGACTTTACCGGAAAAAGCGATGCATTTTTCAGGGACGAGAATATCAATAGATTCTTTAAATATAGATGGAAAGGCCACGGCCTCTATAGAATCAGTTAGATCCGAAATTTTCAAAAATGCCATTCTTTCGTTATTTTTTGTTACGACTTGTCTGACAGTTTCTATTATTCCAGCGATAGTTACGGGCATACCATTACCCATATCCCTTTTTATTTTTTTGATATTTATATCTCGACTTTCCAATTTATCGCGGATTCGATCCAATGGATGTCCAGAAATATAAAGCCCCAATAATTCTTTTTCCCAAAGCAGTTTTTCCGCCTGGGTTGCTTCCTTGGCACTTTGTAATTTGAATTCCGGAGCTTTGATTGAAGCTGTCCCGCCAAAAAGAGAGACTTGATTCTCGTTTTGCTTGGAAGTTTCGTGGTTATACTCAAGCATTGCTTCTAGATTTGCCAAGAGTATTCCGCGATCATCCCATTCATCCATACATCCCGACTTGATAAATGCCTCCATAGATTTTTTATTTAAATTTTTATGCTTGATCCTGTCCAGAAAGTCGGTAATTGATTTAAATTTGCCGTTTAATTTTCTCTCTGTAATAATTGCGTTCGAAATATCTGTGCCCAGATTTTTAATGGTATAAAATCCGAATCTGATTTTCTCGCTTTTGTTTTGATTATTTATTACAGTGTCTTTTTCATGAGGCAGACAAGTAAATCCCCCGTAACTTTCATTGATGTGCGGAGGGAGGACCGGAATTTTCATATTTTTACACTCTTCTATTATCTCGGAAATTTTTTCCACGTCGCCAGACTCGGCTGTGAGTATCGCCGCCATATATTCAACCGGGTAATGCGCTTTCATATAGGCTGTATGATAAGCGACCTTGCCATAAGAAGCCGCGTGCGCCTTATTGAAACCATAAGCTTGAAATGGCTCAAACAGTTTCCAAAGTTTTTCGGCGAATTCCGGAGTTTGTCCATTTGATATTATGCCTCGGGTAAATTTTTCTCTCTGGGATGCCATCTCTTTGGGAATTTTCTTGCCGACAGCCTTGCGAAATTTATCCGCTTCTTCCCAATTGTAGCCGGCGAGCTCGATGGCGCAAAAAAGCAGATCGTCCTGATAGACAATCAGTCCATACGATTCGCCCAAGAATTTTTTCATTCGCGGATCCAAATATTTTACAAGTTTTGGATTGTGTTTGCGCTTGATGTATTCCGGAATTGATTCCATCGGGCCCGGACGATAAAGCGCGACCATCGCATTAATGTCATGGATGGAAGTCGGTTTTAATTCTTTTAAATATCTGGTCATGCCGCTGCCGTTCAATTGGAATAATCCTTCCGTTTGCCCTTTGGCCAGAAGTTCAAAAGTTTTTTTATCATTGAGCGGAATATGTTCTATGTCTATATTTATATCGTAGAATTTTTTAACTAAACTTATCGCATCTGCCAAGATGGCCAGATTTCTAATACCCAAAAAATCAAATTTCAAAAGCCCTGCGTCTTCAGCACTATACATATCATATTGAGTAATTATTTTTCCACCCTTTGGATCAAATTGAGTTGGCATATATTCGTAGATTGGACGAGGTGCAATAACTACTCCAGCCGCATGCACGGAAATATGTCGGACACATCCTTCTAGTTTTTTCGCGAGATCCATTATTTCCTTGGTGTCTTTTTCTTTTTTATACGCATCTTTTAATTCCGGTACGATTTCCATGGCGTGGTCGATGGTCATTGGCATTCCTTGCGAACCCATCGGAATCATTTTTGAAATTCTATCACCAACTGTATAAGGATAAGCGAGAGCTCGGGCAACATCGCGCACCGCACCGCGCGCCATCATTGTGCCAAAAGTTCCAATTTGCGCCACCTTGTCTTCACCGTATTTCTTTTTTACATATTCAATCATTTCATCTCGGCGATTGTCGGCAAAATCCATATCAATATCCGGCGCTGACGGGCGAAAGGGATTTAAGAATCTTTCAAAAGGAAGCTTGTATTCCAAAGGATCTATGTTTGTAATACCTAAAAGGTAAGTGACCATTGAGCCCGCGACTGAACCCCTAATAGCAGTCAAAATTCCATTGGCCTTGGCATGGTCCAATAAGTCATCAACTACCAAGAAATATGGCGAGTAACCTTTATCAAAAATAATTTTAAGTTCATATTCAATGCGTTCTTTTATTTCCGGGGTTTCTTTTATATTCAAATTTTTTAGACCGGTGTAAGTAAGTTCGCGTAATTTTTCGTCATAAGTTTTACCCTGTTCAACTTTAAAATCAGGAAAAACCCAGCGACCCAATTCCAATTCCAAATTACATAAATCAGCCACCATTGCTGTATTGGTTACAGCTTCGGGTGTATCTTTAAAAAGTTTGAGTGCTTCATTGGTATCTATAAAAGAATAATCATCCTCGCCAAAAGAAAATTTATTTTCATCTTTGACGTCAGAATTAGTTTGTATTGCCAAGAGGGTTTCATGCGCTTTATCGTCTTCTGCGCAAGGATAATGTGAATCAATGGTGGCGACCAATGGAATGTTTAATTTTTTACTCAGCTTGATAAGGCCTTCCCGGACTTCTTCGCTGCCTGGTACTGTGCCATGTTTCATTATCTCTAAGAAATAATTTTCCTGGCCAAAAATTTCTTGATGTTCTTTTATTATTTTTTCGGCTTTTTCTTCGTCTTTATTGGCCAGCGCGCGAGAAAGTTCTCCACCCAAACATCCGGAAAGCGCAATAATACCATCTGAATATTTTTTTAATATTTCTTTATCCATTCGAGGTTTGTAATAAAATCCCTCCAGATGAGAAATTGTCACCAGTCGCATTAAGTTTTTATAACCCTGAAGATTTTTTGCCAGCAAAGTGAGATGGTATCTTTTATTGTCTATGCCCGGATCTTTGTCCAGTCTGGAACGATTTGCTACATACGCTTCCACTCCGATAATCGGTTTAATCCCGGCTTTTTTGGCCAGTTTATAAAATTCAATAGCCCCATACATATTGCCATGGTCAGTAATGGCTATGGCCGGCATTTTGAATTTTTTGGCGAGGCCAACCAAATCTTCAAGTTTAGAGAGCCCATCCAGCAATGAATAGTGAGAGTGGGTATGGAGATGTATAAAGCTTTTTTCCATTTTTATGATTATACACTTTTTCTTTATTTTGGTATATGGATTACCATATAGCAACAGCGCTCGGACAATAAACAAGTGAACTTGTTTTTGCTCCTCGTTTGTTGCTACAATATAAATATGAAAAAGATAAAAGTTGGCGTTAACGGTTTTGGTAGAATTGGCAGGGCTTTTTTAAAGGTTGCCTGGGAAAGGCCGGAGATTGAAATCGTGGCGGTGAATGATTTGGGCGACATTGCCAATATGGCTTATTTGCTTAAATACGACACGGTCTATCGGGAATGGAATCATGATATTAAAATTGAAGGGGATAGTTTAATAATTGACGGCAAGAAAGTAAAGGTTTTAACGCAAAAAGACCCGAGCCTGCTTCCATGGAAAGATTTAAATATTGACGTAGTCGTGGAATCCACGGGACTTTTTACGACTTATGAGAAATCAAAAGTGCATCTGGATGCCGGCGCAAAAAAAGTTGTCATTACCGCACCAGCTAAGGGCGAAGGTGAAGGAGTGCTGGGCGAAACAATTTTACTCGGTGTGAATGAAGAAAAATTCGGTACTTGCGATATTACTTCAAACGCGTCCTGCACAACCAATGCCGCTAGTCCGCTGATTGCAATTTTACACGAAGCGATTGGCATTGAAAAAGCGATTTTGAATACTGTGCACGGATATACTGCTTCCCAAGCATTGGTTGATGGTCCAAGCAAGAAACCTGCCTCGCCGTCGAGTCAAGGCGGGGATATGCGCGAAGGTCGTGCGGCGGCGCAAAATATTGTTCCGAGTTCTACCGGGGCGGCTATTGCCGTAACCAAAGCTTTTCCGGAACTTAAAGGGCTATTTGACGGTATTTCTATTCGCGTACCGGTTCCCGCGGGGTCAATTGTTGATGTTACGTTTATCGCGAAACGTTCCACTACAGCCGAAGAAATTAACTCTGTTCTAAAAAAAGCTGCCGCTAATTCTCATTGGAGCAAAATTTTTGCGGTTACTGAAGAGCCCCTCGTTTCAAGTGATATTTTAGGAAGTCATTATGGATGTATTGCCGATTTAAAAATGACCCGTGTTGTCGACGGGAATCTAGTAAAAGTCCTCGGCTGGTATGACAACGAAATGGGGTATACATACACGTTGATAGATCACGTTATTAAAACGGGAAATACGATAAAGTAAATTTAGAAATAGTTTTTGGAAAAATAAGCGCGACCGGAGTCGCCGAAGAGCATTACTACCACATCGTCTTTTTTTAGTTTATTTAAATAACTTTGAACCGCATAAGACACTGCACCACTGCCAGTGCCGACCAGAAGACCGTATTTTGATGCCATTATAGGTAACATTCCCAGGCCGTGTTTATCCGAAACTGGAAAAAATTTATCAATGACGGACTCATCAAGACATGGGGTATCAAAGTCAACTCCGATACCTTCCATTTTATAGGGCTTGGGATGTCCATTCAAAGAATGAAAAGAAGTATCAACATCAACGGCCATAATTTTTATTTTCGGATTTT
>JBBUIX010000026.1:13440-14421 GCA_038055115.1 Patescibacteria group bacterium | reverse complement strand
TGGCACTTTTTATATTTTCCGAAACAGGAATTGGTTTATCCTTAGAAGTTGTTTGCGAAGAATAAAAGAAAATCCCGAAAAAACTTAAAAAAATTAGAACTATTAAAATTATTTTTTTATTTTTTGGCATAAATTTTGGCACAAAAAAAATCCTGCTGGGCAGAATTTTTGGTCCTTCAAAAGAAAAGAAGGTTTATCCTGCTCGGGACTAACAAAATGATTGGTGTTCGGACTTGTTCCCTCCACCTGTTGGTGTTCGGGACTTACCGTAGCGGCACTGTACTGGAATCTAACCAGTTTCCCCAATCACTCCTTTCAATTTTTAAACGAACATTTTTAGTATATACTTGTCTTATATATTATGTCAAAGAAAGATGTGGATAAAAAAATAAAAATAATGGTTTTTGGAACTTTTGATGGATTACACAAGGGTCATATTAATTTTTTTAAACAGGCAAAAAACTTTACAAGAAATTCATTTTTAATTGTTTCAATAGCAAGAGATAAAAATGTAATTAAAATTAAACGGAGAAAACCAAAACTTTCTGAAAATGAAAGGCTTGTTTTGGTGAAAAACAGTAAATTCGCGGACAAAGTGGTGCTGGGAGGACAAGTTAAATATTTGCCTCATATTTTGAAAGAAAAACCGGATGTTATTGCCTTGGGCTATGACCAAGTGGCGTATGTTCGGAATTTGAAAAAAGACTTAAAAAATAAAGGCATTTTGGTAAAAATCGTGCGCCTGAAGCCTTATGGGGAGAGAATTTATAAGAACCACTTGCTAAAAATAAAAAGGTGAATATAATGGTATATTATGCAGGAAATAGATATCACAAAATTCATTAAAAAAGTTTTTACCAATAAAGATTTTGCCTCTATTTTTTTTACCAGCTTGGTGAGGCTTTTGATTATGATTTTGTTTGGAGACGGTGTGGTTTGCGGCTAGCGGGGGATTGTTTTTGGATATTTTGCCAAAGAATT
>JBBUIX010000026.1:0-13430 GCA_038055115.1 Patescibacteria group bacterium | reverse complement strand
TCTAAACCTTCCTTCGGTGGGAATAAGTCTGGTCTGTCTCTTTTGATTATCATTTAGATTGGAGTCGGTGTAGTTTGGCGCTATCGGGCGAATGTTTTTGGATATTTTGCCAAAGAATATCTAAAGGAGGCACAAACCGGAAATAATGATGAAAAAACCACTACGGAAAGAATTATTGAGAAACAATCAATTTTTTCTCAGGATTCTTTTGTGATTGATGCGGTCAAAAAAACCAATCCGGCCGTTATCTCTATAATCATTTCTCAACAAGTTCCTAAATACGAAGCTTATATTGATCCAAACCAACAACAAAACCCATTCGGTGATTTATTTCCCGGTTTTAATTTTAATATTCCGCAATATCAATATCGTCAAAATGGTACGGAGAAAAAAGAAATTGGCGGCGGGTCCGGATTTTTTGTGTCGAGCGATGGCTTGATTGTCACCAATAAACATGTCGTTGATCAAAAAAATGCGGAATATACCGTATTTACCAACGACGGAAAAAAGCATATCGCGAAAGTTGTTGCTCGTGATCCGGTCTTGGATATCGCCCTCATTAAAATTGAAGGTTCCGGTTTCCCGTATCTCGCGCTAGGTGATTCTGATCCGCTTCAAGTAGGGCAGAGCGTTATCGCTATCGGAAACGCGCTCGGGGAATTTAGGAATACTGTTTCAGTGGGTGTGATTTCCGGTTTGGCGCGCTCAATAACTGCGGGCGATAGCTCCGGCAAGGCGGAAATTTTAGATCATGTGATTCAAACCGATGCGGCGATTAATCCGGGAAATTCCGGAGGACCGCTGCTTAATCTCAGGGGAGAAGTAATCGGCGTGAATGTTGCCATCGTGCAGGGTTCGCAAAATATTAGTTTTGCTTTGCCTATTAATAGCGTCAAAGGGGCGATTGAATCGGTTAAGAAAACCGGTAAAATTGTTCGTCCATATTTAGGCATTCGCTATGTGACTGTAAATGCGGAGATGAAGGATAAAAATAATTTAACCGTCGATTATGGAGTATTGGTAAAAGCGGGAACAACCACGAATGAATTGGCGGTTGTTCCGGGTTCTCCGGCGGATAAAGCCGGTATAGTGGAAAATGATATCATCCTGGAAGTTGATGGAGTAAAACTGGACGATAAGACCAGCCTTTCTTCAATAATTCGCGAGAAGATAATCGGACAAGTGATTAATCTAAAAATTCTCCACCGCGGCGCCGAGAAAAATGTTTTGGTTACTCTCGAAGCTGCGAAGGATAATTAAATGTCGTTTCTCTTTATTGTCGAAGATAAATAAACTCCGTAGAGCATCAAGGCTCCCAGAATAATAAAAATAAAATTAAACGACGGTATAAAACTGAAGACAATGAAAGCAATAAGCGGGGCCAATACATAAGACACTGGGGCAGTATTGCGGTAAATTGCGATAAATTCGTCGTTCTCTTTTGTTATATGTTTAAAGAAATAGACATCATTCATGATTTCTATAATAGCTGCACCGATTCTGGTAGTGAAAAGAGCGACTGCCCAAATCCAAACTTCGTTTTTCTTGATAAAGAAGAGCGAGAGGGTTGCAATTGAAGCGATTAAAAATCCCAATATTAACATTTTTTTCTCTCCGATTTTATCCGAGTACTTACCTAGGGGGAATTGAATTAATACAAATGGCAAAAGCATTATGGTGAATATTGTGGCGATTTCTTTCCAATTAAAACCCAAATGGGCATATAAATATATTGGCGTATAAATAACCATCCAAACATAGAAAAACTGCAGAAGGAAGTTTATTTTATAAGCGCGCGCGAGATTTTTATTTGTAAAGAAATTTTTAAACGATTCCCAGGCCAAGACTTTGTCATATTTCGGATCAACCAAATTTTTCAAGCTCCAAAAAGCGGCGAGGAAAAAAATAGCCATTATTGCAAAAGCTATAAAATAGGAAGCAGGAAAAGAAAAATATAACAGTATTTTTCCGGAAATAACTTGCGCTATTACCCAAGCTAGGTTGATGATGGTTAAATATAATCCGCGTACTTTTCCCATAGAAGAATTTTTGGAAAATATTTGCACCAACTCGTCCAGCGCAAAAATGATCAAATAATTCAAAGTGAAATAAAAAATGAATACCGGGATAATTATCACGGAACTTTTAAAAGTGGCTAATAAAAGGAGGGAAAAAGCGCTTAAGCCGGATGACCAAAGTAGAAATCTATACTCCCCCATTTTTCTAAGTATTTCGGGTATAAAAAAAAGTACAAATAGGGAAGTCGTAGAACCTAAAATATATATCAGGCTAACATTTTTTTCTCCGAAAAAGATGGAAAGGAAACTTGAATTAACATAAGTGACAAAAGCTAAGTGCAAAGACAGTAAAAAACCCAGAAAGAAAATATTTTTTAGTTTTTGATTTTCCTTAAACATCCCAGTACTAAAATTTTAAGTTTTTATTTTTAATGGTCATTTGTTTTAATCAAAAATTTAGTACGGGACAAGTATTTTATACGCTTAGTATCACCGGTATGACCAAAGGTCTTTTGGCGGTTTTTTGATATAAGAATTTTGAGATGCTTTCTCCCAAATTCGCTTTGATTATATCAAAATCCACCATATTCCCGCCGTAGTTTGGCTGGACCAGCCTCGCCGAGTCTAGGCGGGCAGGCATTTTAGCGGCTGCGTCTTCTATTGATTTTTTGATAATAATTCTTACTTGGCGCAAAAGCTCCTGATTTTCTTTTAGATAGACGAATCCGCGAGAAATCAAATCCGGCGATTTTTTTAATTTTCCGGTTTTTTGATCCAAGAGCGCAATGATGACGAACATTCCATCTTGAGCAAGCATAACCCGATCGCGAATAACAACATCTTGCGCATCGCCGACCGAGGAACCATCCACCATCATTAGCCCGGCCGGAGCTTTTTCCTTGCGCACTGTTATTTTCTGTCCATCAGGAGATATTTCAATGATTGAACCATTGTCGGGAACAACGACATTTTCTTCGGACATGCCAAGTTCCATAGCCAGCTCTTTGTGAAGCTCAAGATGATAATGGTGTCCGTGAATCGGTATAAAAAATTTCGGATGGGTTTTTCGATGGAGCCATTTTATGTCTTCTTGATTGCCGTGTCCAGTGGAATGGACGAAATCTTCTCCCGGCGTGCGGTAGCTGATGATTTTCACGCTTTGGCGCGACAAGCCGTCTTTCATTTTCTGCACTTGAAGTTCATTGCCCGGAATAATAGATGCGGAAAGTATTATTGTGTCTCCTTTATGCAGTGAAAATCTCGTATGTGATTTATTGGCGGCGCGATTAAGTGCGGCAAACTCTTCACCCTGAGCGCCCGTCATCAGAACGACAATTTTATTTGGCGGATAATTACCCGCTTCCTCTATCGGTATGATCGTGCCCTTTCTTGGTTGAAAAAGTCCGGTTTCTATCGCTACTTCAATATTGGTTTTCATTGAACGCCCGTCAATCGCTATTTTTTTTCCCAAAGCTTCCGCGATTTTGACCACATGAGCCAAGCGCGTGATATGCGAGGCAAAAGCCGCGATAATTATTCGGCCATGTATTTTTTTTATCAAATTTTCAAGCCCCTGGTGCACTTTTATTTCCGGCAATGCAAAACCTTCGTTTTCAATGTTAGTGGAATCAGTCATCAAAAGAAGCACTTTGGCTTTGTCAAAAATCGAGTATTCTTTTTCTTCTTCCTGGGAAACGATTCCGTCCACTTGGTCCAGTTTATAATCTCCCGGGGTCACGATCCATCCGTGTTCGGTTTCTATAATTACCCCCATTGCATCCGGAATAGTATGGGTAACTCCGAAAAATCTGACTTTTATTTTTCCGCAAATTATAACTGAATCTTTTTCCACAATATTTTCCTTCATGGCCGGCAAGTGCGGGAATTCCGCTTGGCGTTTTCTCATCATTAGAATAGAAAGGTTTCTAGAATAGACCGGGGGATTGCCGATGCGCGAAAGAACTATCGGCACGCCTCCGATATGGTCCAAATGCCCATGAGTAATAATTAACGCGCGCATTTTATCTTTGCGTTCTTCCAAATAAGTTGTGTTTGGAATAACATAATCGACCCCCGGGGTTGCTTCATTGGAAAAATGCATGCCGGCATCAATTACAATGATGTCATCGCCAATCTCTATCGCAGTCATATTCTTGCCGATTTCTTCCACTCCGCCCAGCGGAATAATGCGGATTACTCCTTTTTCCGGAGAGGGGATTTTTATGCCTTTAGTATTTTTATATTGATTTTTAGAGTTAAACGAACGAGAATCTCTGTTTTGCCCGAACCTTTTCTTGGTGTATTGATAAGTGGAACTTTTGGTTGTCCTTTTTTTCTCTTCTTTATTTTCCAGACTGATAGAACTGAAAGATAATCTTGTTTTTTTAGTCATTTTTATTTTGTTATTTTTTTTATTAATTTTTACTTGGAAAATATTTTCCAAACGTTTTCTGTTTGGGTGTACCATAAATATATATTTAAAAAACGATCGGCAGGGGAGATAATGTGGTCAATGGAAAGTCCTTTTAGATTGCCCGATACCACGTATATAAAATTAGGACTATATAAGAAAACAGCCGGCATGTCTTTTTTTATTTCATCTTCAAATTGAGTGTATTTTTTAATTCTGGATTGTTCATCGATAGTAATAGCCGCCTCTTCTAAAATTTTATCCACCTTCGTATTAGTATACATGGCAACATTGAGCCCCGGATCTTTTCTTTGTGAAGAATGCCAGAAAGCGAATAAATCAGACTCGTGATTTATAATTTGCCCGAAAAGCAGAGCGTCATATTTTCGCGGACGGATTACGCTTTGGTTTAGATTGCCGATCTCAAAAGTTTTTATGTCAACTTTCATGCCGATAGCGAGCAGGTCTTGCTTGATCAATTCAGCAGTTTTGGCAAGCTCCGGAGCATTGCCGGTGGAAATGGAAAACTCCAGCGTGGCAATTGTCTTCTTTTTATTTTTGTCGGCTATAGTCTTTTGCAAAAATCCATCCGAACCCTTGACCCAGCCGTCTTTGGCCAAACTGTTCTGTACATTTTGCAATATTTTTTCACGCGAAACGCCATTTTTCTCGTTTAATTTCTGGTACGCAATCATATTGGGCGGTATGGCATTATCAATAGCGACACCATAACCCGACAGCACATCACGGATTATTTTGTCTTTATCGATAGCTTGATCAATAGCCTTGGTAATGATTTTATCGGTAAAAAGACGGTTCTGATTTTGATTAAAGAAAAGTCCGAATATCCGCGGAAGCACCGAGGATTCTATTTGATAATTTCTTTCTTTTAAAATATCCGCATTTAAGGGAGTGATAGAACTTATCTGATCCACTTCTCCGTTTTCCAGCGCCTGGACGAGGTTGTCTTCATTCGAATAAAAATATAAATTTATTGTTTGAAGATATGGTTCACCCAATACAAATTTTTTAAACGGCGTTAATTCATAAGAATTTATAACACCCGATGATTCTTTGCTGATGTTTTTTATCATATAAGGTCCGGAGCCGATCGGGTTTATATTTGCATTACTGAGCTCTATGGGTGAATTTTTCCATAAAAATGCCGGCATAATGCCGAGTGTCGCATTTTCCAAAAATGACGAATAAGGCTGTTTCAGAGTGAATTGAATTGTCTTATTATCTATTTTTACGGCGATTACGCCGTCCCAGTCCACTTTGCGCGGACTTTTAATGATTGGATCTTTGGCTTCGCTGACGGTAAAAACTACATCATCCGCGGTAACAGGTTTTCCATCATGAAAATATATTTTATCTTTTAGAGTGAAAGTATAAATTAAACCATCTTTGGACATCTCATATTTTTTGGCCAAATCCGGAGTCAGAGTGCCATCCGTATTTTTTCTCATCAGTCCGGAATAGATAAGCGCGACCATATCCTGGTCGGCAGAAGAATTTGCCAGTACCGGGTTTATAAAACGCGGAGTCCCAATGATACCTTCAGAGACGGATCCCCCGCGCAAGGGTATGCGAACCATCAAAGATTTATTAATACTCTCAAGTATCGATAGGGTGCTGATTAAAAGTATTATCACTAATACAATAAAAAATACTCGTTCTTTTTTTGAGAAGGCGGTAAAAACCAAATTAATTTCCTCTTTTCCAGGTAATTTGCCAGTAATTCTTAACTGGCGTATCCAATTATAAAATTTTTCCATATAAGAAATTTAAAAACAAAATTTTAGTTACTTTTTTATTATTATACTGAGAAATGCAAACAAAGCAAAAAGAATTCCACAAACAAGAGATAAGTAAAAAAGAAACTTCTCAAAGCCTCGGCGGGTGTGATGAAAGGACGCGCTGTCATTCCCACCCAAAGCGCCTCCCAAACCGGCCGCGGATTGCTGGAGCAAAACGGCTATTACCAATATTACCGATAGGATAATCTGCGCATAGGGCAGAATCTTCGCCACCAAATTCATGAGATGATTATCGCATATCCGGATTTAAAAAACAAGCCTAACAGTTTAATTCCCACAAATTGAGCCGTTTGGCGAATCTTTAATAGATCAGTAAAAAACTGGACAAATCTATTTTTTGTGTTAATTTTTAGACGAAGGAGATGGTATGGAAGAACTTCTATGTCTGTCGGCCAGGCTCTTTAAAAGGGGTATTAGGTGTGCTCCCCGTGACCGCACCATCCCCACCGCGCGTGAGAGCGAGGTGCTGAATCTATTGGTCAAGGGGATCTCGGTGAAAGAAATCGCTGAAAGGCTGGACCTGAGCGTGTACACAATCGGGGCGCACAGGACCAGCTTGCATCGCAAGTTGGGTGTTCACGACAGGGCGCAGTTAGTACAATGCGCTATTGAAAAGGGGATCGTTGAACTTCCCAGCACCCGATAGTTCAAGCCAAGCGCCCACCAGCGTAAAAGAGGTCTCCGCCAAAGGCGGATAAAAGAAAGGAGGTATCAACGGCGTTATTCTCGCAGGTTTCCTGCAGAACGACGCCGTTTCACGTTATAAGACTTTCAATAAGCAAGTAAACTTGTTTTTGCTTCTCGTTTATTGCTACAATATCTATATGAAAAAAGAAATTTCAATTTTGGGCCTGTTTCAAAAATTATTTCATAATTTTAACGCTCGCGCGATGAAGGATGCGACGATTGCTTTCAAGAAACATCTGGACACCGGAGGCAAAATGCTCCTGGCGATGGGCGGAGCGATGTCTTCCGCGCAACTCGGTATCACGCTCGCGGCCATGATCAGGGAAAATAAAATGCACGCTATTTCTTGCACCGGTGCAAACTTGGAAGAATCAATTTTCAGATTAGTGGCCCACGACAGCTATAAAGATTATCCGGATTACAGATATTTTACCAAGGAAGACGATGAGGCGATTTTAAACAGGGGAGAACGAAGAGTGACCGATACGTCAATTCCCGAAGAAGAAGCGTTTCGCGTGATTGAGCCGATTATTTTAAAAAAATGGAAGGAAGCGGAAAAAAACGGCCAGCGTTTTTTCCCGCATGAATACTTTTATCAAATACTTTTGTCCGACGAATTGAAAGGTAAATACGAAGGCGACCCTGAACATTGCTGGCTCCTGGCAGCAGCCAAGAAAAATCTGCCGATGGTTGTGCCGGGCTGGGAAGATTCCACCTTGGGAAATATTTTTGCCGGCTATTGTCAGGCGGGCGAAGTGAAGCCGTCAGTGATGAAGACCGGTGTGGAATATATGATGTGTCTTTACGACCAATATCAAGAACTTTCTAAAAACGGATCGGGCTTGGGATTTTTCCAAATCGGCGGGGGCATTTCCGGAGATTTTCCAATTTGTGTCGTGCCTTCTATAAAATATGATCTGAAAAAACCGGTCCGCTCTTGGGGATATTTTTGTCAGATTTCCGACAGTACCACTTCTTATGGTTCCTATTCTGGCGCCACTCCGAATGAAAAAATCACTTGGGACAAGCTGACTAAAGATACTCCGATGTTCGTGATTGAATCCGATGCTACCATCGTCGCTCCGCTTATTTTTGAAGCAATTTTAGATAGGTATGCTTTAACGGAGAAATAAAACAAATTGACCCATTCGAAAAACTCAGGGTCATGGTGAGTAAAACCGAACCATGAAGAAAGTTTTAAAAATTTTCATATTTTTCCTTTTCGTCGGAGCGCTAGCCTATCAATTTCGGTCTACCTTGGGTACGCAGTTTTTATCGCTGCAAAACAATTTTAATGCGCTTTTTATAAAAGCTCCCTGCTCCGAGCCGATACCATACGCGCTCGGCACTTTTGATGCGGAATTTAATATTTCAAAAAGTTATTTTCTCGGCGCGCTGGCTGACGCGGAAACCATCTGGGAAAAACCTTTCGGAAAAAATCTTTTTATTTATACGCCCGTTGGTTCTGCGCCTACCTTGGTCCAAAGCTTGTGGCCGAGGAATGTTTTGAAAATTAACTTAATTTATGATTATCGCCAGCAGGCGACGAGCAAACTCGCCAGTTTGGGTATTGTCGTGAAAGACAATAAAACTTCCTACGATATGCTCAAAGTGAAATTTACAGCGCTTAAAATAGAATATGATACGGAAAAAAGCGCCTATGATGCGCGAGTGGCAGATTTCAACCAAAAACAGCAAGCTTATGAAGCTGAGGTAAACTTTTGGAATAAAAAAGGCGGAGCTCCACGGCTGGAATATAATAAGGTAGAACAAGATCGTTTGGCGCTGGAAGCCGAGGCTAAAGAATTACAAGTTTGGCAGGCAAAAATTAATGAAATAATCAGTGAGATAAATTCTATGGTCGTTGTTTTAAACCGCCTGGTCGCAACGCTTAATCTTTCGGTGAACAAATATAATACAATCAACGCTTCGCGCGGCGAATCCTTTGAAGAGGGCGTGTATTTCAGCGACGGTTCAAATAGGGAAATAGATATTTACGAATTTAGTAATCGGGAAAAGCTCGTGCGGGTGCTAGCGCACGAGCTGGGACATGCTCTCGGGTTGGAACACGTGGACGATGCTAAAGCGATAATGTATAGGCTTAACCAGGGTAATAATGAAGTTTTAACCCAAGCCGACCTTGAAGCGCTTAAAATAAAGTGTGGTATAAAATAAGCAAAGTGATATAATTTAATTATTATTAGTAACTTAATTTATTATTATGGATATCACAATTTTAACTGCAAAAATATTAGGAGTCTATTTGGCAATCAGTGGTTTGTTTGTCCTTTTCAAAGGCAAGACAATTCCGCATTTACTCAAAGATTTTTTTGATCATCCGGCCGTTGTCTATTTAACCGGCGTAATTTTGATTTTCTTGTCGTCAATGTATCTCATCCAATACAATATCTGGGATGGGACATGGCGAACTACCGTGACATTTTTTGTTTGGCTGGTTATGCTGAAAGGCTTGATGTATATCTTTATTCCGCAATCGCTTAATGAAATGTCCGTCAAAAAATTCCGGGGCCCTTTTGCCTTTTACGGACTGCTAGCAATAATTGTTGGCTTGTATTTATTTTTCTTGAAGTAAATTGGCTACCTATATCCATGTCAAAGTCATCGCCGGAGCGGGGAAGGAGTCTTTTAAGAAAAAGTTAAAAGACCGTTTTGAAATTTCCGTTCGCGAAAAAGCCGAGCGCAACATGGCCAATACCCGCGTCTTAGAACTTGTCGCTAGGCACTTTAAAGTTTCTAAAAATAAAGTTCGCATTATCAATGGCCATCGGCATCCGAGTAAGTTGATCGTGGTGGATTGAGAGAAAGCAAGGAGAAGAAACGAAAAGGAGAAATGCTTGAATATGCTTATTTTAAGGAATATAATAAAGGAATGGAAAGTCGTTTTTAATAATTAATAAAATTTTATGGAAGAAAAATTTAATCCAAACGAAACTTTTCCGGAATATCTTAAAAGAAAAGAAGGTCAACCGATTGATCTTGAAGCGAAAGCTGCTGCAGAAAGAGAAATAGAAATAGAAGAGGCAGGGGAAGAATTGAAATTAGGAGAAAGGGGCGGTTATGTTATCAGTGGTAAACCACATGAAAAAACAAAATTAGAAGGTAATCTCGGAGTAAGCTTGAGTGAAGCAGACTTGACTATAGAAAAACTGGAAGATGAAATCCGTAATTTAGCTGTAGCTAAAGAATTAGTAGGATCTCTTTTTATGGAATTGGTAACCGAAGACGTTGGAATGACAACTCAAATTACTTTAATTGATTTAGAAAATCGGCGGTTAAAATTACCGAAAGGAAAACAAAAGAAAATACTGAAAGAGACAAGACAACTGGTAGACATTTTGGCCAGCTATGATTTTAATTGCAATGCGCCGCTGCTTTATTTACTGGGAAAGATAAAAGAGAAGTATGATAAAAAAAGAATAATTTTAGATGTTTTATATCAGAATAGAGAAGAGTCTAAATAATGAATTGTTTCAACTTGCACGCCTCTAGGCGGATATTAGCATCCGAGCCAGCTTTTGGTGATGGATTGAGATAAGGATCAAACTCGGGTAGAATAGAGTTATTGAAAAATCTATTATGAAAAATTTTAGCGAACAACGAAGAGGGCCGGAAAGTCGGCGACATCCAAAAGAAATGCTTGGGGCGATGCTTGATAACCAGTCTCAGAAGACAAATGAAGCAGTTAGAAATGAACATGGCCTGATTGACTTGCTTGCGCGCGATGCAACACTTAACCCTAAAGGATATGTGGAACTCTACGGCGATGGGGCGGTTCAAGCGGATAAGAATTTTGTGCGGGAAAGAGAACTTGGTTTTTCCAGTGCACGTAATCCGAAAGTTCAGGCGTTTTATCGGGAAAATTACGGTGCTCAGACAGAAGACGACATCATCGCCAAATGGCGGGAGAATAAAATGCGAGAAAAGAACGGGCAAATGGAGATGGCAATCACCGTGCTCCTTTCCCAAAAGCTTGGAAAAGATTTTTTGGTTGTTCGGACTGCGCCGTATGATGATTATAAAAACGGTGTCGATAACTTGATCCTTAATCGCATAACCGGTGAAGTGGTGGGTGCTTTCGATGAAGTACACGAAGGCGGAGATGGTCGGCGGACGGAAGAGAAAAAAGAAAAAATCCAAAAGATTGCTAAGCAGGGTGGGGCAAAAATTCGTTACGGCCTCCGATTCGCCGATAGGAAACTCCTCCGGGCAAGTCTTGAGGGTGTGCCGGTATTTTATTTAGGACTCGAGAGTGGAGAACTTGTGGAGCTGGTGCAGGGGCTCAGCGAGAATAATTCAAGAATAACGGATAAGATATTTTATAAATTACTTGCTTCACTTGCGGCTCAGCACGCCGAGCTTGAGAAGAGTGTGAGCGCGCCCGGGCTTCGTGCACGACTCGCTTCTTTTGGCCGGTCTCTTTCGCTATTGATGAATACCGAGGAGCGTCTGGCCGCATAATTTTATTAAATCAATACTAAGCAAGAACTACTAAGCAAAAACCGTTCTTGCTTAAATAAAAATGTTAGAGTATTAGTATGAAAAATCTAAAATTTACAAATCTGGCGGTATTTATAATCTTTTTTGGGATTGCTTTGATTGAAGCCTTTCAAAAACAGAATTGGCTGGAGGCCTTGCTCTTTTTGGCTTTGGGGATAATATCTCTTTGGGCAGATATACGGAAAACTTAAAAATATGGTATAATCAAATTATATTAATAATTAATTAAGTATTTATAAATTTTATGGCAGAACTAAAAGCTTTGTGTATGAAGTGTAGGGATGGGAACAAGAAGCCGACGATGCAAATGATGAAAAATGCGAAGGTTGAGGAAAAGAATGGCAGGTATTTTGCCAAAGGGCAGTGCAGTGCGTGCGGGGGCAATCAGTTCAAGTTTATGTCAAAAACAGACGCCGAAGCAATGAAGTAAAATAGAGCCACGTTTCTTATGAAAAAAACATTACTCATCATTATCGTCATCGGTGTTATTTTTGGAGTTTTCTATTTTCTTAACGGGAAAGAAGCAATTGCCCCGGTCATAATAGACAAAGAATTAACCGAGAGAACAGGGGTGGAAAATTATTTGCGTGAAAATATCTCAAAACTTTCTCCGGTCAAAGCTGTTTTGGGCGGGACTTGGTATGTCGTTTCCGATACGATTGATTTGGAAAAAAATTCCGGCACAGTAATATATGAAGACGGACACATCCAAGAAACGAAAAATTTTACATACACTACGAACAAAAAAGGAGAGATTGTAAATTTGACTATTAATTAACTCGCAAGAATTTAACCAAGATCGTTCCAGATGATGAGTTTCCATTCGTCTTTTTTAAACCAATGATGGGTATACGAGCAAATAGCCATGCCGGCATTGTTTATCGGATTAAAATAACTCAAGTTGTTGTATTCCGAAGCAGTAAGCTTGTCTCCGTAAAGCATATAAGATATTACCATTTTTAAGAAAATGGCATGAGTGACCATAATAATTCTTTTTTGTCTTATTTTTCCGATATAAGCCAATAATTTTTTTGCTCTGGCTTTAAGGTCAATAAAATTTTCTTCGTCGGAAACCCGCAAATCATCGGCATGATAGCTTTTATCAATACGGTCTATTATTTGTTTAACTTCTCTTTCTCCTCCCCAGTGTCCGATTACTTGGGAAGGATTTCTTTTTTCTACCAAAAGATCGGAATATTTTACTTTCATATTCAATTCCTTGGCGATAATTTCTGCGGTTTCCTTTGTGCGCTGATACGGGCTGGCGATGATAATTTGAGGGCGTCCTACCTCTTTTGGAAATCTTTTGGCCGTGGCCAGCGCTTGCTCTCTGCCTTTTTCGGTTAAAGAACCTTCCGGTCCCTGTCTGATATTTTGGGCGTTAAGCACAGTTTCTCCATGCCGTACGAAATATATTAACTTTGTTGCCATATAGCTACATACTACAGGTTATTTTTTATATTGACAATGACTTTTCGTTGGTATATACTTTCCCAGCGTCTTTCCTTGTATGGAATGACGTTTTAATTTAATCCTCTTTGAAAACTGAATAGGTTTTGAGAACAAGTGCAAGCTTGTTTGTTTTTTTGAGTAAGTAAAAATAATTTTTGGAGCAAAGACAAACTCTAACAAACAATAAAATGATTTCCTTACAATTTAGTGTTGAAGACACTGAGCGTAGCGAAGTGCTGTTTTTTGTTTTGTTTCGTTCTAAATTTTGCTAAGCAAAATTTATCCTGAGCCTGTCGAAGGATTATATCCCTCGGCTTCGCTCGGGATTAAAATTGCAAAGCAATTTTAACTTTTAGTTAGAGTTTGATCCTAGCTCAGGATGAACGCTGGCGGCGTGGATAAGGCATGCAAGTCGAACGGACTTTTCATTTTCAGAGATGCGATTATATCAAGTCAAAGGTTGTGAAAAGTTAGTGGCGAACGAGGTAGTAATACATAGGAACTTCCCCTTTAGTCGTGAATAAT
>JBBUIX010000025.1:10678-14864 GCA_038055115.1 Patescibacteria group bacterium | reverse complement strand
ATAGGGGATTTCCCCTATCCCCGGGGTAGGGATTATAGGGATTAATTATAGAGCCCGATGTTGAAATCTCGATATATTAAGTACAATACCTATCGCCATAAGATATACCATTAACGAAGTACCTCCTTGGCTCATAAAAACCAAAGGCACTCCCGTCAACGGAAAGACCCCGGTAGTGGAAGCAATGTGCATAAATGATTGCACTATAATGAGTATAACAATTCCGGAGACTAAAAGTCTACTAAAGAGATCAAGAGAATTATTGGCAATCCGAAACCCGCGCAGGATAAAAAGTATATAAAGGAATATTGTGATAAATGCTCCCACAAAACCCAATTCCTCGCCCAAAACGGCAAAAATAGAATCCCCTTGCGGTTCCGGGAGATAACCAAATTTTTGAACACTTTGGCCAAATCCCCGCCCCAAGACACCGCCCGATCCTAAGGCAATAAATGATTGCTGAATTTGATAAGAAGAACCCTGCGAGTTTTCTGATGGATTAATAAAGGTTTTTACCCGTTCTTGCAGATAGGGCGTAAGATAAATGAGAGCTCCGAGCAAAAGCGCCAATCCAAAACCTGCGCCTAAAATATATTTAATGGGAACGCCCGAAACAAAAAGCATTGATATGCCGGTGATGGTAATTAATATAAAACTTTTTGTATCCGGCTGTTTTAATAAAATGAAAGCGATAATTGCCAGCATTATACCAAACGGCAGAATTCCAAATCTAAAATCCCGCACTCTATTTTTTACCCAGGACAGCCAGGCCGCAAAATAAATTACAAACCCGAATTTCAAAAATTCCACCGGTTGAAAAGAAATCGGTCCCAATTGTATCCATCTTTCCGCTCCCCCATGACTCCACCCTAAAGAAGGAATAAAAACCGACGCTGTCAGCAGTATGGATCCTAAAAAAATTAAAAAGGAATACTGGCGCCAAAATTTGTAATCTATTTTCAAACAAAAATACATGCCCACTAACCCCATTCCAAGACCGAGAACCAGTTGGCTGAAAAGCACCGAATAAAAAATCTTTGGATTTTTAGCTAAAATTCCCAGGGATGCCGAAATAAATATAGCAATTCCGACGAAAAGCAAAAGGAGTATAATTATTAGAAAAAATCTGTCTACTTTTTTTTCTTTCATGGTTCGATTTTACTCACCATGACCCTGAGTTTTGTCGAAGGGTCATTTTTTATCGGCTGATAATCGCTAAAATTATACCAATAATAGCAAACACAACTGAAAGAATCCAAAAACGCATTGTGATTTTGTAAGATGACCAGCCAATCGCTTCAAAGTGATGATGAATAGGCGCAAGTTTGAATAATCTTTTGCCCTGGCGCAATTTTTTTGAAAGAGTTTGTAGAATAACTGACAAAGATGTAATGACCAGTGGCAATGCGACGATAGGAAGAATAAAAACCGAATCGGTTAGAAATGCAAGTGTTGCCAAAGTAATCGTTAATCCCATAATGCCCGTTTCCCCCATATAAAATCTGGCCGGCGGAATATTAAACCAAAGAAATGCGAGTATCACTCCGGTAATGACTCCGGAAAAGGTGGCGAGATCTATTTGATTATTGGCAAAAGCTATTGCTGAATATGCGGCAAAAATGGAAGCCAAAACTCCCCCCGAAAGCCCATCCAGGCCGTCAATCACTCTGCCGGAAAAAGTCGCCAATGATACTATTATAAAAAATGGAATGATTAAAATACCCAGATAAATTTCCCCGCCGAACGGAATATGAATAGAGGTCATTCCCAGTTTATAAAAAAACCAAACACCTATCAGAAGGGAGACAAACGCTACGAGAAAAGCTTTCCATTTGCGCCAAGATTTATCGTCGCGGGCAAATTTTCCCGCCCCGTAAATTTGAATAAGATCATCCCAAAGCCCGATTAATGAGCCCAAAAGAAGCGTGAAAAAAGGTATTATGGTTTGATTACGGCTCAAAAAATTCATTTTCTCCGTACCGATAGAGGGAAATAAAATTGACACTAAATAAAAAATAAGAGTTGTTAATAAGGCAGAAACCCAGATTATTATTCCGCCCACCCGCGGTGTTTTTAATTCTTCTTGTCCATTGTGTATTTTATGAAAATCCGACGCTGTGGCATCTATGTTTTCGGTTCTGGAATATTTCTTCCACATTTTGTATTTATAGAAAAAATGTGTGGCAATGGGAGTAAGCAAGAGAGCCAAAAAAAAGGCAAATGTCATCGGTATGGAAATTTTAACCAAGTTTAAAAGCATGGATAGATTATAGCATGTATTTTTTTGATTAAAATGTATCCGCGTGTTATTATTTTCAAGTGGAAAAATTAACTCTAAAACGCATATTGCCCTTGGCTGTGTTCATTCTTTTTTTGATACCGATTATCACCTCATCGCTTTTGGATTTGGAACAAAAAAAAGCAAATGAACTGATTTTAGAACAAGAAAGAATTCAAAAAGCAGCGGAAGAAAAAGCGGAACAAAAAATTTATCTAATGGGGAAATTTGACCCGGCGCAAAGAGAGGATTTTATTCTGATTCCTGAACAATACACCACTCTCGGAAATAAAATGTATTTAAGAAAAGAAGCCTTGACTGCCTTTTTAGAAATGCAAAATGCCGCGGATAAAGACGAAATAGAATTAAAAATAGCTTCAGCTACCAGGAATTTTATTTATCAAAAAAATATTTGGAATAATAAATGGTCTGGTGCCACGATTGTTGATGGAAAAAATTTAACAAAAGATATTCTTGATGAACTGGAGAGATTTAAAAAAATACTAGAATATAGCGCAGCGCCCGGCACATCCAGGCATCACTGGGGCACAGATATAGATATCAACGACGCCAATCCTGAATATTTTGAAAGTGAAAAGGGCAAAAAAGAATATGAATGGTTCACTCAAAATGCTTACAAGTTCGGTTTTTGCCAACCCTATAATCTGAAGGGAAGCGCTAGGCCCATGGGCTACAATGAAGAAAAATGGCACTGGTCTTACCTGCCTCTCGCGAAAAATTTTATGCAAGAATATAAAAATTTAATTAAAGATGAAGATATAAAAGATTTTTTGGGAGACGAATATGTTCCTGATTTAGATTTAATCAACCAGCATGTACTTGGCATTAATCCGGATTGTCTTTAATTATTAACTTCTTCCGCTTCTTTATTTTCCTTTTCTAAATTCTCCGCCGCAATCTGAATGGAATTATTTATTTCTTGATAATCCGGCAATTCTTCCATGGATTTTATACCCATGTAGGACATTAGTTCAAAACTTGGCTTATAAATATATCGCCGATTGTCTTTTATATCTATGGTTTTTTCTACGAGCCCGCGGATGGATAACGCGCGCAAGGTAAAGCTGGAATTTACTCCTCTGATATAATCAATCTCGGCTCGACTCACGCCATTTTTATAAAGAACGATGGACAACACTTCCAGGCTGGCTTTGGAAAGCTCTTTGTTCAGCTCTTCCTTTTGCAAATTCTCAATAAGTTTGTTTAGTTCCGGCGCGGTACCGAGCATAATTTCATCGTTTTTTTCCAATATAACTATTCCCCTATTCAAAAGATTAGTTTTTAAATTTGAAACGGCCGCCGTAATTTTATCTTTTGAAACTTTCAAAATACCTTCCAGTTTTTTAAAAGAAATCGGCTCACTCTTAAAGAAAAGTATCGCTTCTATTTTTTGTTCTAAGTTCATATTTTTTGTAAAACTATTTCTTCATTCTCCTGCACGGCCTCTACTATTCCTTGCTTGACAAGTTCCAGCACGGCAAGAAATCCTATGATTACGGTTATTTTTTCTTCGCGAGTAATTCCCTTCCCGTTTCCGCTAAAATCTTTGAAATTCATTTTCAGCGTCTTTTTTATCCTTTCGGTCAATTTATCTATCATTTCCTCAATACTTACGACTTGCCTGACTTCCACTTTCGGTAAAAATACTTTTTTCGGCATCGCTCCCAATGCATTGCGGGCAAAAGTCATCATGGAATCTTTGGTGATTTGGTCATCCGGTAAAAATACTAAAGTTGCGTAGCCCCAAGCTCGTAGATCATTTTTTCTTTCCAGTGGCGCAAAAATTATTTTCTGGCCAAAATTATTTTTAACTTTTACCGAAAGTTTTGTAAAAAGTTCATAGAGGCGCAACCTCTCTTCCAAATTGCGTATATCCCCTTCCTCTTC
>JBBUIX010000025.1:0-10578 GCA_038055115.1 Patescibacteria group bacterium | reverse complement strand
ATAATTCAAGTAATCTTCGGTCACCTGCGCCAATGATACATCATTAATAAAAAGTTTTCGCTTTTCTATTAAATTCAAAAGCAGCCCAAAAGGGCCCTCAAAACTGGCAGTTTTTATTTGAAAAGCGGAATTGTCGGTTTGTATTTCCATCCCGTTAGAGATTTATATTATTAAATTTTATAAAAAATGTCATATGATGAAGTATAAATTATGTTATCTCTAACGGGATCCATTTATTTTTATCTAATTTTTATATTCTTCAATAAATTTATATAAAAGCCTTACAGGAGAGCCCAAGGCACCCACTGCGAGGTTTTCCCCTGCCATCGCGACCATGCGAGGGGCTATATCTATATGCGCCCATTTCGGAGTTTTTCCGCTTCCGGCTTTGCTTTTGATGAATTGGTATAGAAAAATTGCGCCATAAATCGCTCCGCCATAACGAGAATCTTTATTGTGGACATTTGTCCAATCCCCCAGAGATCCTTTTATTTCATTCTCATATTCTTCCCACATCGGCAAACGCCAAACGTAATCTCCGGTTTTTTCTCCCGCTTCTTCAAGCACCTTGGCTAATTTATCATCTTCGGTAAAAACCGCCGAGGCTCTTTCCCCAAGCGCAACCATCGCCGCGCCGGTTAAAGTCGCGACATCTATTACAACTTCAGGGTTATATTTTTGAGCATAAGTTAACGCATCGGCCAAAATCACTCTGCCTTCTGCGTCAGTATTTAAAACTTCGATTGTTTTGCCGGACATTGAACGAATCACGTCTCCCGGCCTGTAACTTTTCCCGGATGTCATATTTTCAACCGAGGGAATTAATCCGATTACATTCTTTTTTAGTTTCATTCTGGCAGCCAAAGCGATCGTGTGAATTACCGCCGCGCCTCCTGACATATCCATATTCATACCGAGAAGCGACGACGAGGGCTTTAAATTTATTCCGCCGGCATCAAAAGTCACGCCCTTACCGACAAGCACAATCGGCTTCTCATGCTTTGATCCCCCTTTATATTCCATAATAATAAATTTAGATTCCTCGTCCGATCCGCGTCCGACAGAAAGTATTGCTCGCATATTCTGTTTTTCCATTTCTTTCTCACCCAGCACGGAAACTTTTACCGGCAAATTTCTGACCGCTTCTTTGGCTTTTCTGGCCAAGATTTGCGGAGTCATATCTCCACCCGGAATATTTGACAGTGTCCTGGTTTTATTTACCTCTTCGGCTATAATGTGGCCTTTTAAAATTGCCTTTTTTATTTCTTCATTGGCGCCAGAAATGATGATTTCTTTTATAAAAGAAAAACCTTCTTTCGTTGGTGTTTTGTATTCCACAAATTCATAGTTTGCAAAATCAAGCTGGGAGCCGATAAGTTCTCCGAGTTCTTGGTCTGACAGCTTTGTACTTTTAAACTTAAAATCGCCAAAATCAAAAGCCAGCTTTTGCGCTTTTGCGCTTTTAGCGGTTAAAATCATCTTTCGCACAAGTAAAAAAATCTTTCTTAAATTCATTTTTTTTGGTTCATCGCATTTCAAATAGAGTGTTTTTACATTATTCTCCCTTATTATTTCGTCATTTGCCTGTGGTGAGCTTGCCGAACCATTTTTAGATCCAATAACCACAAAAAGCACATCTTTAGCCATCCCCTTCGAATTATCCCTAAAAGTTATTTTCATGCTTGTATTATATACCTTTTTAGAAAAAATTCAAAAATCTTCCAAAAATAATAGAACCACTGAAATTTTTTAATATATCATATATGATAATTTAAGAAAATCAGGAAAATTTATTTCATTGCGTCGATTTTGGCGGCCAGAA
The DNA here is from genome assembly GCA_038055115.1 of Patescibacteria group bacterium. Lineage (GTDB taxonomy): Bacteria > Patescibacteriota > Minisyncoccia > Phycocordibacterales > UBA9973 > UBA9973. Next base: position 8,756 of record JBBUIX010000025.1, on the reverse strand, counting down.
TGAAATCATTTTCGGACAAGCCACCGACCGCGTGAGTGAAGAGTTCTAATAAAACTTTATTGTAATGTATATGAATATCCGGATGATGACCTTCAGATTCTGCTATTTCTGCCACATTATTAATAAAGTTTATCGCTCCGATAAAATCCTTGAATTTAAATTCTTTGGAAATTTTCGCGCCTACGCCGAACTTTTGTACATTTGGATTTTTGTCTTCAACCAATTTCCAGCCTGGCACTTGGTTCAAGTACTTTAAAATCTCTTCATGGCCAAGCGGCGGAACTCCCCCTTCACATGGCACGCATTTTTTGTTTAATAAATTATCTTTTTTCATATTGCTAAAAATTTTATTTCAACAAAGCAAGTTCCAGCGCTGCTAGGACCGCTTCGCCACCGACATGGATTCTTTGTTTAGCTTGCTCTAGATTATTCATTGTCAAAACACCAAAACCAATCGGTATGTTATCTTCAAGCATTACTTTTAAAATTCCCTCTTGCGCCATTTTGCAAACATAATCAAAATGCGGAGTATCTCCTTGAATAATGCATCCGAGTGCCACCAGAAAGTCATATTTTTTGGATAACGCAAGTTTATGCAGAGCCAAAGGCAATTCAACAGCCCCGGAAACGTGCACAATCCTAATATTTTTTGTATTGACTTTGCATTTTTTAAGAGTTTTCAGCGCATTACCCAAAAGTTGATTGGTAATTTCGCTGTTCCATCTGGTAAGAACAACGGCAACTTTTGATTTACCACCGTTGAAATATTTTTTATTTTTTTCTTTATTTTTTATTTGCATATTTGGCAAGTATATCAAATTCTAAATTTATAAAATCACCTTTCTTTTTTGATTTTAAATTTGTATGTTTTAACGTATATGGGATAATTTTAACAATAAAAGAATTTTTTAAAATCTTAGCTACTGTCAAACTTATGCCTTCCGCCGCCACTGATCCCTTGTAAACTAAAAACTTCATAAATTTTTTACTGGGTATTTTTATTTCAAATACTCGAGAATTCCCTTCTTTCGTTATGTTCAGAATTTTGCCTTTTCCGTCAATATGTCCAAGCACTATATGCCCATCTATTCTATCACCCCAGCGCATTGATTGTTCAATATTTACCGTATCACCTTTATTAAGAAGGCCTAAATTAGAAAGCTTCAAAGTCTCCGGCATATATTCGAAAGAAATACTTCCACCGGTTTTTTTGACGGTAGAGCAAACGCCACTCACATTAATGCTTTCTCCCAATTTTATTTTTCCTAAATTATTTGCGATCTCAACATAAAAACTACCATTTATCGGCTTTACATTCTTCACTTTTGAAATTTTAGAAATTATACCTGTGAACATATTTTTAAATCCTTTTTTATTTGCGCAATAAGGTCTTTTTTGTTTTTGAACTTCTTAAATTTTCTGATAAATTTATTGATTTCAAAAATTGTTTTCTGGCCATAAGCGTTGCTATTAAATTTAATCAAATGCGCCTCAATTTTCGGCAGGTTTTGCTTGTCCAATGGGCCGATCACAATTCCCGCTTTATGTTTTTTCCTACCTAAAATAACTTGGCCGGCGTATACGCCAAATGCCGGTTTCTTTTTTATTCCTAAAAAATTCCTTCGACTTAAATTAATTGTCGGAAAGCCAATCTTTTTGCCATATCCGCTGCCCTTGATCACTTTGCCTTTAATTATGTAATGCATTAAAAAAATTACTTACCAAGCTTTATGCCCAATTCCTTTAATTGTTTTTCTGATATTGGCGCGGGAGAACCCATCATTAAATCTTTACCTTCGCCTGTCTTTGGAAATGCAATTACTTCGCGAATGTTTGGTTCATTTTGTAAAATCATAACAATACGGTCAATCCCGGGAGCAAAGCCGCCATGCGGAGGCGCACCAAAAGTAAAGGCTTCAAGCATGTGTCCGAACTTCTTTTGCTGTTCTTCTTCAGAAATATTTAAAAGCTTAAAAACTTGCTTTTGCATATTGCGCTCATGAATACGAATACTTCCGGAGGAAAGTTCATAACCATTTAATACTAAATCATATGCATTAGCCCGAATGGAGAACAAATCTTCTCCTTTCATAAATTTTTCTTTGTCTTCTTCTTTTATGGAACAAAAAGGGTGATGAACGGCTTGCATTTGACCTTCGTCAGTTTTTTCAAACATTGGGAAATCCAAAACCCACACAAAAGCCAATTCATCGGGGTTATTTTTATCCACACGCATATCCGGTTTATCGGAGCCATACTTTTCCATAGACTCAGCATAAGATATTCTGGGAAAAGGAATCTGGGTTATTTTTTTCTCCGGATAAATGTTTTTTACAAGTTCAATAAACATCGCTTCCGTGTATTCCAGCACTTCTTCTCGGGTTACAAAAGACATCTCAAAGTCAAGCTGGGTAAATTCCGGTTGCCTATCTCCTCTTGTATCTTCATCGCGCATGCAGCGGGCAATTTGAAAATATTTTTCAAATCCGGCAACCATGCAAAGCTGTTTAAATTGCTGCGGAGATTGCGGTAAGACATAAAACTGGCCATTAAAAAGCCTGGAAGGCACTACGTATTCCCTAGAACCTTCAGGAGTACCTTTCATTAAAATAGGAGTTTCAATTTCAACAAAATCATTTTTGTGCATATAGTAACGAAAAAAAGTAATTATTTTATCCCGCATACGAATATTTTTCTGCATTCTCTCAGTTCGCAAATCAAGATATTTATATTTCATTCTGATATCTTCATTTACTCCTATGGTATTTTCATTTATCTGGAAAGGGGTAGTTTCCGCTTTATTTAAAATTTCAATATTCACTACTTTAAGTTCTATATCACCATTTAATACATCCGCATTTATATTTTTCCCCGGACGTTTATTCACAATGCCACCAATTTCCAAAACCCATTCGGGTCTAATCTCTTTTGCTTTCTCTATCATTTCTGCTCGGCTCGGCAAGGCAACACATTGAACTTTACCCGTCATGTCACGCATATCAAAAAATACCATTTTTCCTTGATCGCGTCTGACATCCACCCATCCGGCGATAACTATCTCTTTGCCGATGTTGTCTTTTAAATCTTTTATGTAAATTCTGTTTTTCATGATAAATTATAAAAATATTAATATATTTTCACCCCGATTTTTTCCCGTACTTCGTCCATTTTTTTTGATGCTATTTTTTTTGCTTTTTCCCCGCCAGCTTTAAGGATTGCCAAAATTTTGGGAATATCTTTTGCAAATTCTTTTCTTTTTTCTCGCAGCGGCGCGATAAATTTTTCCAAGTCTTCTATCAACATTTCCTTAAGTTCCTTGTATTTGCCAGCCTTGCTTTCATAAATTGGCAGGAGTTCTGAGGCCGGACGGAAAAGCTTGTGTATGGCATAAACATTTTTGGGGATTCCTTCGCCGGAGTCGGTAACGATACTCATCACGCATTTTTTAATTTCTTCATATTCGGCAAAAAGCGGAATGTGGTTATTGTAGCTTTTAGACATTTTTCTTCCATCGATCCCCGGCACAATCGCCACATCTTCTATAATCATCGGTTCTGGTAATTTAAAAGTTTCTCCATAAACATTGTTGAATTTTTCTGCTATATCGCGCGCTATTTCCACATGTTGTTTTTGATCGGCTCCTACCGGCACAAGATCGGAATCATAAAGCAAAATATCAGCCGCCATTAGCACAGGATAATTAAAGGTACCGACATCAATTTCTTTGTCTTTCGCTTGCGCATCTTTAAAAGCATGAGCGCGCATTAAATATGGCATAGTGGTGATAGTATCAAAAATCCAAGCCAGTTCCGTATGTTCTGAAATATCACTTTGTTTAAAAAATGTCACTTTTTGGGGATCAAGGCCAATCGCCAAATAATCAAGCAAAACATTCTTTATGTTTTCACTCATTTCTTTTGGATTTCGAAGGGAATGCAAAGCATGGTAATCAGCTATAAAAATATAGCCATCATGCTCGTTTTGCAAGTCAATGAATTGCTTCATTGCCCCAAAATAATTGCCGATATGCGGTTTTCCTGAAGGCTGTACGCCTGATAAAAATACCTTTTTAGCCATATAAATTATAGTATCATATTTAGCTTTTTCAGCCTAGATATTTGTCCACATTTTAATAACATATTGCGCATTTTATTGCTTTGACATTTCTTATGAAGTGCTAGAATGGCTTGATGGTAAGAATAATAAAAAACAACAGGCAAAATAATAACCTGCGTATTCCGCCCCAGAGCATTCCGTCGGAACAAGCGGTTCTCGGTTCTGTAATGCTCCGCAAAGACGCAATGCATGAGGTTGAGGATATAATTGGTCCGGATTCCTTTTATGTTGAAAAACATAAAAAGATTTTCCAAGCGATGCTTGATTTGTCAATAAAAAATGAACCGATAGATATGCTTTCGCTTTCAACAAAATTGAGCGAACAAAAATCCCTCGAGGCAATTGGCGGCAATCAATATCTGGCGGAAATTGTAAATGTCGTTCCCTCTTCCGCCAATATCAAACATTATGCCGACATTGTGCAAAAAAAATATGTTCTCCGAAGTTTGATAGAAGCGGCGGATTATGTGTCGGAACTCGCCTTTGAAGAAAGCGATGACCACATGGATGACATTTTAGATATGGCGGAAAAGAAAATTTTTAGCGTCGTTTCCTCTCCTAAAAATCAAAAATATGTAAACTTAAAAGATGCCCTGCCGGAAGCCTATGAGCGCCTGGAAAAATTGCATGAAAATAAAGGAATGCTTCGCGGACTGGCAACTGGATTTAGGGATTTAGATACTATGCTTTCCGGTTTGCAAAAATCTGATTTAATTATTATTGCGGCGCGACCCAGTATGGGCAAAACCACTCTGGCTTTGGATATCGCGCGCATGTCCGGAGTATTGCATGAAAAATCAGTGATAATCTTTTCTCTAGAAATGTCTTCACAGCAATTAGTGGACAGGATGCTCTCAGCCGAATCGCATGTTAACGCTTGGAATTTACGTACGGGTCGCCTATCTTCTGACCGGGAGTTCTCTCAACTTCGCGACTCATTGGATAAATTAGCAAAAGCGCAAATCTATATTGACGACCAGCCCGGAAATTCAATTATTCGAATGAAAGCTCTTTCCCGAAGACTAAAAGCAGAAAAAGGGCTGGACCTTATCATTGTCGACTATCTGCAACTGATGACTACTTCAAAAAATTACGATTCAATGGTTAATCAAGTAACAGAAATTTCAAGATCACTAAAGAGCTTGGCTAAAGAATTAAATGTGCCGGTTTTGGCGCTTTCACAGCTTTCCCGTGCAGTGGAATCGCGCGGCGGCAAGCCGCGACTTTCCGACCTTCGCGATTCGGGATCTATAGAACAAGATGCGGACGTCGTTATGTTTATTCATAGAGAAGATAAAAATAAAGATGAATCGGAAAAGACTAATATCGCCGAGATTTTGATTGCCAAACACCGCAACGGTCCCGTTGGAAAGGTTGATCTTTATTTCGATGAAAAAACTACCACCTTCTTGAATCTTGAAAAAAGCACAGTCAGTGAATTCGCTCCATCAAAAGTAAAGGGAGATTTGGATGAATTTTAATACCTATGGATATAATAGAAAAATTAACCGAAATTTTTAAGGAATTTCCCGGCATTGGAGAGAGACAGGCACGGCGTTTTGTTTATTTTTTAATGTCCAGAAATCCTTCTTATGGCGAAAATTTATCCAATTTAATTCTGGATTTAAAAAAAGAAGTAGCCCAATGCAAGGAGTGCTATAGATTTTTTATTTTGGCAAAAAATGAAAAGGTTTGTGATATATGCGCAAACCCGAATATAGATTCTTCTACCCTAATGATTGTGGAAAAAGATTCCGACCTGGAAAGCATCAAGAAAAGCAGGGTTTATCACGGCAAATATTTTATTTTGGGCGGACTGGTGCCAATCGTCGAAAAAAACACCAAAAGCCGAATCCGGATTGAGGAATTAAAGGAAAAAATAAAAAGAGATTTTTTAAAACCCGCCTCGACTCGCGGAGACTCGTCGACGCGAGGCGGGGAAATAATCCTCGCTTTTTCTATAAGTCCTCAAGGAGACCATACCGATTTTTATGTTCGAGAACAATTAAAAAACATCACGGAAAAATTAAACATCAAAATATCGTCCCTTGGCAAAGGCCTTTCCACCGGCACTGAACTTGAATATTCCGACAATGATACCCTCAAAAATGCGTTAAAAAACAGGCAATAAAAAACAAATATAAAAAATTTATTGCATATAAAATAGAAAGACCTCGAGAGAAGCATAGCTTTCACGAGGTCTGACGAACCTCGCGGTTCGCACTTGTCCATCGGACAAGATTTTATTATTACGTTACGATATACCTTCCCCAGAGCCTCCGTGCCCGTAAAAATTGCACGGAGGCTCAAAAATTAAACACTCCATCCATCATCCATCTAGAACATGCGCTGTGCCCGTGACGAGGGCAACTACTCGAGTTGGCGATAGTACTTTCGGATCTCCTCAGCTTCAGCTGTCGTCAAGCCGAGTTCTGTGGTTGATATCCCGAATCGGCCGGCCAGGTATTCCACCGACATTATCGGCGTTATGTGGAACTTTGTCGGTCTTCCAGCGGCAATCCACTCTTTGATAAGTTGGATTGCCAACGGCTTCAGGCCTTCCGGTGACAATCCGAGTTCGCTCGCAGTCAGCTCGACGGATTTCATCGTATCCTGAACGACCAACAGCGTGTATGAGTTCCTGCCGAACTTTGTCGAAGTGTCATTGCAGGATACGTTCAGTCCCGAGCGAAATGCGCTTAAAAGTTCAACTACATACCGAATCGCAACCTCTCGTCTTGCTCGCCGGACTTTTTCTCCGCCGATCTCCTCGAGCAAGATCGGCGTTTCCAGTTGCATGGCTTTCCGTAGGAGGTAATCAACATCCTCCCACTGATACTCGCTTTGCTCGAGTTCACACAGCCCGCTTGGCGGGGTGTTGCCCACCAAACTAATGATGGATTGAACTTCGGCCAATACAGCGGCGTGATTGACACGCCTGTTCTGCTCGTTTTTAACGACAACGAGCAGGATGACAACGATCAGGATGGTGACAACCAGTCCCAAAGCAGTCGTGAGTTTTTTCCCCATGTGAAAAGTACCTTCCCGTTCTGTATTATGTCAAATAATGATAAAAAGTCAAGGGCTCTATAATAGTTCAATAGCTTGGAAACAAAAGATTTAAAATAATAAACATGCTATACACTATAAAAAACCCGCCTCGTGGCGGATTATTTTATCGAAAGAATTTTGACTTTAAAGAACGGCTGGCGATGGCCGTTGCGACGGAGATAGCGAGATTTTTGTTTATATTTTACAACCATAATTTTTCGAGCGCGGCCGATTTCTGTAATTTCCGCATTAACTTTCGCGCCGGTGATATAGGGAGTGCCGATGGTGGTATCCTGGCCATCATCAACGAGCAAAACTTTATCAAAGGAAATCTTATCCCCTTTTTTATATTCCCCGCCTTGCGTCGAGGCAGGCCCTCTTATTTTCTCAATCGAAACAAAACCTCCTTCGGAGACCTTGTATTGCTTACCGCCTGTTTGTATAACTGCAAATTCCCCTTTGTTCATATTATTCATACTAGCTATTTTTTACAAAAAAGCAAGCCCCGCCGCTAATAAACATAAACGGTTTTGAGGCGGGGCAAGCTTTTGCTTCAATTTCCCCTTGTTGCTATAATAATATCTATATGCAACAAAAAATTATAGAAAAGTATTTCTTCTTTGGGCTTTTATTTGCCACCCTTGTTTTCGCCTTTTTAATTTTTCGTCCTTTTTGGATCGTGCTCATGTTGGGAGTTTCTCTTTCTATAATACTTTATCCTGTTTACGCATGGCTTAATAAAAAGCATTTGCCTAATTGGCTGGCCGCGCTTATGACTTTATTTTTCTTCGTTATAGTGCTTTGTATTCCACTTTTTGGCATTGGGTCCGTGGTCTTTAATCAATCTCAAAATCTTTACCACTCTGTCGTCAGTAATGGAAACATTGGTCCGTTTATGAGTTCAATCGGAAATAAAATCAATCAAATATTGCCCAATGGCGTATCTTTCGATTTAAATGAAAAAGTTTCAAGTTTTATTTCTTTTTTAACAAACAATATCGCCAGCATATTCAGTACCACTATTTCTGCCTTATTCTCATTTATATTATTGCTTTTGACTATTTTTTATTTTTTAAAAGATGGAGAAGAATGGAGAAAAGCTTTACTCCAATTGAGTCCTCTTTCAAATATTAATGATCAAAAAATACTTCATCGGCTTTCCCAAACCATCAATGGTGTAATAAAAGGATATCTTTTGATTGCCTTTATTCAAGGCATATTAACGGGTATAGGCCTGGCTATTTTTCATGTGCCCAATCCGGCAATTTGGGCAGTAGTAGCAGGAATAGCTTCAATTATACCTCCTCTGGGCACAGCCGTTGTTTCTGTTCCGGCGGTAATTTTTCTTTTTGCCACAGGACATATCGGTCTTTCCATTGGTCTTTTAATATGGGCAGTGATAGTAGTGGGAACAGGTGATAATTTATTAAACCCGTATATTGTCGGACATAAAATAAATATTCCCCCGTTTTTAATTCTTTTTTCCGTATTGGGCGGTATTTCTCTTCTGGGTCCTGTTGGCATTTTAATCGGGCCACTAACAGTGAGTTTGCTCTATACTTTAACCGAGATATATCGAAACGAATTTC
>JBBUIX010000024.1:0-8387 GCA_038055115.1 Patescibacteria group bacterium | reverse complement strand
CGGGAGCATTACTGAGGATTGGGAAATGGCTCAATTGGGTTTGTTTGTCATGCCTATTTTTATCGGCATTCTTGCATATCTTGTTGTTAAATATAATTCTTTCAATGTAAAACTTATTGCGACTCAAGCACTAGTTTGGGGACTGGTAATACTTATTGGCTCGCAATTTTTCTTTATTAAAGTTCCAATTAATATGGTTCTAAACGGTGTCACGTTTATTGCTTCAATAATTTTCGGTTATTTCTTGATTAAATCCGTTAAAAAAGAAATCCGGCAGAAAGAGGAATTGGCGCAGCTTAATGTCTATCTTGAAAACCTCCTCAAGCAAAGGGAGAGCTTGACGCATCTCGTTACCCATAAAGTTAAAGGCTCATTCACTCACTCAAAATACATTTTCGCGGGAATACTTGATGGGAGTTTTGGCGTTATTTCTCCGGAACTTCAAAAAATGGCGGAAAAAGGATTGGAGTCGGACAATGTAGGCATAAATACAGTTGATATGGTTTTGAATGCCGCGAATATGCAAAAAGGACTGATTAAATATGATATGAAAAGAATGGATTTTAAAGATATTGTTTTAAAAACTTTTTCAGAAAAAAAGATTCCGGCAGAAACTAAAGGGCTTAAAATAGAAAAAGATATAAAAGAGGGCGATTATTTTATTCTGGGTGATTCTTTCTGGCTCAATGAAGCAATAAATAATTTAATTGAAAATTCTATAAAATACACAAAAGAAGGGGGAATTGCAGTAGAACTTGAAAAAAAATCTGCTCGCGCAGGCGGGGAAAGTAAAATATTGCTGTCTGTTAAAGATACGGGCATGGGAATAACCGAGGAAGATAAGAAAAATTTATTCACCGAAGGCGGGCGAGGTAAAGACTCGGTTAAAGTAAATGTGGACAGCACGGGTTATGGCCTTTACTCGGTAAAACTAATCATCGAAGCGCACAAAGGACGTGTCTGGGCAGAATCAGAAGGACCTGGCAAAGGCTCTGCGTTTTTCGTAGAACTGCCTCTAGTATAAAAGCTCAATAATTTATTGTTTCTTTTGGTTCCCGGCCAAACGAAGCATAATTTCATGCGCGGCGTTCGGTGTGTTGGTGATAATAACGGAATTATCATCGGCAAAAATATACATGACAACTAATTTGCCATCTTTGTCATAAAGCAGGCGCGCATTTTTATTTTCCACAATTCCGTCCTCAAAATCTTTCGTAAAAAGATACCTTGTATCGCTGGAGAGATTGATTCCCAAAAATCCGCGCAAGTCGGAAAGCATTTTCCCTTCCCAAATGCGCAAAGCATCGAAAATATCAGCCGTCGAGCGAATTTTTAACAGTATAAAAAAGTTTTTGGTCTCGGAATTTACAACACCCATCAAAAAATTATCATTAACAAAAAGCGTGTTATTACCGGGAACAAAATTGCCCTTGATTAAGGAAATGAATCTTCTCAACCCTACGACTTGTTTATTTTCGGTAAGATAAATTCCCTCCACGCCTCCGCTTTTTACCTTCGTAGTGTTGATTTCATTTAAAACGGTTTGTGCTATTTCGTCTTTGTTAAGTCCTAGAACTTCAAGATAAGCGGACTGGTCACTAAAAATAATCGGAACAAACTGCTTCTCAACTTCGATTGTATTGATATTTTTCCTAAAAAGGAAAAAAGACAAAGTGGCCAAAGCCAAAAACAAAAGCAGGATGCTGATAAACATAAAAAATTTATTTTTCTTTGATTCAGGAGACAGATTTTTTTTCTCGGCTTCATGCTCTTCTTCTCCGTGAATTATTTTTTTGATTAAGCCTCCTGTATCGTTTTCAATAACCTTCGCCACATCTTCGGCGTAAGTTTGAACAATTTTATTCTCCCCGCCTGCTCCCGAAACATCGTGAGGGCGGGCAGGTATTTTTTCATTTTTTTCCATTGAAAAAATCTTTATCAGCCTCGCGAATTGACAAACTGATTTTACCACGCTCGGCATCGATTTTTATAACCTTCACCGGCACAATCATGCCTTCCTTTATTATATCGCCGATTCTTTCCACGCGGAATGGAGCCATTTCGGAAATATGCACCATGCCGTCGGTAAAAGGGTTCAAGCTGACAAACACTCCAAAATCGGCTATTTTTACAACTTCGCCTTTTAATACTTCACCGACTTTAAATTCGTGAGTTATTTCTTCCACCATTCCCCTGGCTTTTTCAGCCGAGTCGCCCTTACCGGTAAAATAGATTGTTCCATCATCTTCAATAGTTATTATCGCGCCGGTTTTTTCCTGAATTTCCTTAATTGTTTTTCCTCCGCCGCCGATTACCATGCCGATTTTATCCGGATTAATTTTAATGATTAAAATTTTCGGCGCGTTGGGAGAAATATTCGGACGCGGTTTAGAAATTTCTTTTTCAATTCTATCTATAATCTTCATCCTGGCTGTTTTTGATTGCCTCATTGTTTCACCTAATATTTTTACCGGCACGCCTTCCATTTTTATATCCAGCTGGATCGCGGTAACTCCTTCCCGGGTGCCGGCAATTTTAAAATCCATATCGCCATAATGATCTTCCGGCCCCTGAATATCGGTCAAGATTTTGTACTTGCCATCCGATTCATGCATCAACCCCATCGCGATACCGGCCACCGGCGCCTTAATCGGCACTCCGCCATCCATCAGCGCAAGAATCGAAGCGCAAATTGAAGCTTGAGAAGTAGAACCATTTGAAGCCATTGATTCGGAAACAATTCGTATCGTGTATGGAAATTCTGAAACCGAAGGCAGCACCATGGCGAGCGCTTTTTCCGCCAATGCTCCGTGACCAACTTCCCGACGATTGGTAAAACCGGCTCTGCCCACTTCTCCGGCCGAATAAGGCGGAAAGTTATAGTGATGCATAAATCTTTTTTCCACTTTTAATTGCAAACCATCAACTAAATTTCTATCTTCGGGACCGCTTAATGTCAGCACTGAAAGAACGTGAGTGCCTCCGCGGTAAAAAATTCCCGAACCGTGAAGGATGCTGGATATTCCTCCAGCTTGCGCATATAGATCGCGAACTTCGTCCATCGCTCGGCCATCGGCGCGCTTATTTTCTTCTATCGCCTTCCTGTGCAGGATGTCATTTTCCGTGTCATCAAATAAATTATCTTCCAGAAAAAAATCCTCTCGGTCTTCATATTTTTCTTTGACCATTTTATTCCAAATATTATGCAAATCGTCTATCTTTTTTTTGCCCACTTCGCCAAAAATCGCGTCCTCCATTTTAGGTAAAATATTTTCATTAAATAATACAACCGATTCTGGAGATATTATTTCTTTCTCTATGATTCTTTTTTCTTTGCCTATTTCGGCGACTATTTTCTTCTGAAAATTCTCCAATTTGGTTATTTCTTCGCTGGCTTTTTGCAGCGCAATTTCCAATTCTTCTTCTTGGGTCTGATGAGCCGAGGCTTCAATCATATTTATATTTCCGCCCTTGCCGCAAACAGTCAGGTCAAACTTATACAGTGAATTATCCAGGCGTAAATTCTGCGAAGGATTTATCGTCAGATTTTCACCGTCATATTTGCCAATACGCACACAGCCAATGGGTCCCGCCCAGGGAATATTGGAAACCAGCAGGGCGAGCGAAGCCGCGTTGACGGCCAAAATCGTCGGATCATTGTCGTCCACCGAAAGAACCGTTACAATGACTTGCACGGCGTGACGAATTGATTGGTCAAATAAAGGACGAAGCGTGCGGTCTATTACTCTGCTGGCCAGAATCGCTTCTTCCGAGGGCTTGGCTTCTCGACGCGTAAAACGAGAGCCTAAAATTTTTCCAGCCGCATAAAACTTTTCCATATAATCGACTGTTAAATTAAAATAGCCCAAGCCCTCTTGTCTGTCTTTAGACATACAGGCGGTGGCGAGAACAACTGTCTCTCCATATCTTAATATCACCGAACCATGAGCCTGTTCCGCTAAGTCTGTAAAAATGGCGGTCAATGTTTTGCCTCCGATTTCTACACTATATTCTTTCTTTGTCATAATTTTTGTCCCGACCTGGGTCGGGATGAGTTCGTATCCAAACTACAGTGTTGTTTCACAACTTAATAATAAGTTGAAACACTACTTTGTGTCTAGACGCGAACCGATTAACTAATAAACAAGGTTACTTTAACACAGTTCAAGAAAAAAATCAAAAATTATTTTCCACCCATCAAGTATTTTTTAGGGTTTTCGGACAGATCCAAGAAATCAGCCGCAGCTTCGCGAAGTTTCCCGGAAGTTGATTTACCGAAAGAAACGACTTCCGCTTGAATGCCGGAATGCACTCTTAAATATTCTATTAAAGGCACAAAATCCCCATCGCCAGAAACAAGAACGACGGTATCTAATTTAGGCGCCATGGTAATCGCATCAACGGCGATGCCCACATCCCAATCCGCTTTCTTGCTTCCGCCGGCAAATACCTGCAAATCTTTTGTTTTAGTTTCAATGCCGAGCTTAAGCAGAGCTTCAAAAAAATTCTTTTCATCCCCAGCTTCGGTCGTAATCACATAAGCGACCGCGCGCACAAGCTTTCTGCCGGCAACCGCATCTTTCAATACCGCGCCGAAATTCACTCGCGCCTGATATAAATTACGAGCGGAATGATATAAATTTTGAGTATCAATAAAAACCCCAACTCTCTGTTCTTTATGTTTTATAACAGTCATATATTAATTGTATCACGAAGAAGAAAAAAATTAAGCAAGTTCCATTTTCTTCATCAGGGCAGTATAACGAGGCTTGCTTTTGCGTTCCAAATACTTTAAATGAGTGCGTCTATCGGCGACCATCTTGATTAGTCCTCGGCGAGAATGATTGTCTTTTTTGTGCTTCTTTAAATGTTTGGCCAATGCATCAATTTGACTGGATAAAACAGCTACTTGAACTTCCGGAGAGCCGGTATCTTTCTCGTGAATCTGATTTTTCTTTATAATTGCTTGCTTTTTCTTGGTTGCTAACATTTTTTTATATTAGCATAAATCACCCGAAATTGCAACTTGCACAGTGTCGCACAATATTTGTGCTAAAATGTCTTTATGGCATCCCTGAAACAGCTTAAAACTCAATTTTTGGAATATATAGAAATAGAAAAAGGCCGAGCCTTAAAGACTGTAGAGAATTACGATCATTACCTTACCCGCTTTTTAGAATTTATAAAAAACGATAATCCAGAAAAAATAAATGACGATGTTATACGAGAATTCCGTCTATGGCTCAACCGACAATCGCTTAAAAATTTAGGGAAACCCGAGGAAACATTGAGCCGAAAAACCCAAAATTACTATCTTATCTCCATTAGGGCATTTCTGAAATATCTTGCCCGACAAGATATCAAGACCTTGTCTGCCGAGAGAATCGAATTAGCGAAGGTACAAGAACGATCTCTTGACTTGATAACTGGCGAGGAGTTGAGACGGCTCCTTGACACACCAAACGGAAATGAATTAAAAGATTTGCGAGATCGCGCAATTTTGGAACTATTATTTTCCACGGGATTGCGTGTTTCTGAACTATGTTCTCTGAAACGAGACATTGATTTACATTCCGACGAACTTTCTGTTCGCGGCAAAGGGGGAAAAGTGCGCGTTGTTTTTATTTCTGAGGAGGCAAAAAAATATTTGAAGAGATACTTGTCAGCCCGTAAAGATATGGATGACGCACTATTTATAAAAATTGGCGGAAATTTACCTAAAACAATGGGACGAAAGGGAGAAAATCTCGGTGTAACCAAAAGAACAATTGAAAGAGTGGTGAAGCAACTTGCGATTAAGGCAGGCATTTCAAAAAAGGTTACTCCTCACGTAATGCGCCACATGTTTGCGACCGACTTACTCAGCAATGGCGCTGATCTCCGTTCCGTTCAAGCTATTTTGGGCCATGCCAATATCGGCACCACACAGATTTATACGCATGTCACCGATAAACACTTGCGAGATGTTCACAAAAAGTATCATAATACAAAATAATATGAAAATAATTTCTTGGAACACGAATGGGTTGCGAGCAACTGCGAAACAAGGGTATTTTGAGCCTTTGTTTGGAAATAAACCGGATATTTTATGTTTACAAGAAACGAAAGCTGAACCGGAACAACTTACAGAAGAAACACGCAATGTCCCCGGATATTTTTCTTATTTTTCATATCCGAAAATGAAAAAAGGATATAGCGGAGTGGCAATTTACTCTAAAGAAAAACCGCGGGAAGTTTTTTATGGAATAGGCATTAAAAAACTCGACAATGAGGGCAGATTGATCGGCGCCAAATTCAAAAACTTCACTTTGATAAATTGCTATTTTCCAAATGCCGGAAGAGGATTGGATAGACTGAAATACAAACTCAATTTTTATGAAAGTTTTTTAAAATTTATTCTGAGACTACGAAGGGCCGGCGAGCATGTTATTTTTTGCGGAGACATAAACACCGCCCATAAAGAAATTGGCCTTGCTCGGCCAAAGGATAACGAAGAAAATACCGGTTTTTTGCCAATAGAGCGCGCTTGGATTGATAAAGTCATAAAAAATGATTTCGTAGACATATTCAGAAAATTTTATCCGGGCAAAACCGGTATTTATACTTACTGGGATCAAAAACTTCGTTGCCGCGACCGCAATGTCGGCTGGAGACTTGATTATTTTTTCCCAAGTTCTGAAATTGTGCCAAAAATAAAAAACACGGGAATGATAAGCGATTATTACGGCTCCGACCATTGTCCTATATGGATAGAACTGAAATAAAAAAGAATGTATTCTTTTTTATTTCATAGTTTAATCAATTTAGGTTTAGAATTTTTCCCAAACCATTTTCGAGAAAGCTGGTTGACACTCTGAGTCAAATCAGTAACTAAAATTTTCGCCGTTTTATTTTTGGAAAGTCTTTTGGAAATTTCCGGATGTTTTTCAAGATAATTTTTTAATTTTTTGGGAATTATCTCATCTTGAGAAATAACCTTAATATTTTTTCCTAATATTTTTCTAATTTCTTTCTTAAAAAGAGGATAATGCGTGCAACCTAGCACTAATGCACCTAATTTTTTATTTGCAAAAGGTCGCAAGTATTTTTTAATAAACGGCAAAGCATTTTCTGTCTCTCCTTCTTCTGCTAATGGCACCAGCATCGGCGCAGGATTTTGAAAAATTTTTGCCTGCTGGTTCCCGCCTTCGCCAAGGCTTCGGAGGGCAAGCATCTTTTTTATTTCTTTTGGAAAAGTCATAGATGCTATCGTGCCACGGGTCCCGATTATGCCAATTTTTTCAAAACTATTACATTCTTCGGCTGTTGGTATCAGAACACCCAATACTTTCCTGTTGGGAAAATTTTCGGGCAAATATTCCTTCTGTATTCGGCGCAGTGCCCGAGCCGAAGCTGTATTGCAAGCAATTATGATAATCGCACAATTCTCTTTGCGAAAAAGATAATCAACTCCCTGCTTGGTAAATTCAAATATCGCCTCATACGAACGATTGCCATAAGGCACTCTCTTGGTGTCGCCCAAATACACATAATCATATTCCGGCAGCGCCTGGTGTATTGCTCTGGCAACAATAAGACCGCCCAGTCCTGAATCAAAAACCCCGATTTTCATATTTGTATTCTATCATGTTATACTTTAACTATGAGTCACACAAGATTAGACCAGCTCTCCGATGGTATCTTTGCTATAGTCATGACAATTCTCGTTTTTGATATTAAGGTACCAATTATCTGGGGGCCAATAGACAATATGGGCCTTTGGCTGGAAATTAAAAAATTATTCCCGCTTTTATTGAGTTATGTTTTGAGTTTTTCCCTGCTTTTTACTTATTGGCGAGCGCATCATTTTTTTGTGTCTATTTACGCTAAAAATGTGGACTCAATGCTGACGAATATCAATGCTTTGTTTTTTATGCTGATAAGCTTGGTGCCTTTTTCCGCTAATATTCTTGGCCAATTTAATAAAAATGAATTGGCAATCATTATCTTCGGTACGCACACGATTTTAATCGGTCTCACCCTGTATTGGATGCGCAGATATGTTTTATATTCCGAACACATAAAAAATCCGGAAATAAGCAAAAGAGAAATCCGCGGCAGCACAATTCGCACCCTAATGCCCGTTGTTTTTGCTATTATTGCCATACCGCTTAGTTTCTGGAGCATAAAAATCTCCCTTACCCTGCTTACTTTGGCGGTAATTTTCAACCTTTCTTCTTACAGTACCCGCCTTTTTGAGAATATACTAAAAACACTCCACGGTTTCCTCTTTGGCGCCGACACCAAAGGCCATTTTGCCGATTAAAAGCTATAATTAGCTATGCAAAAAGTTTGTAAAAATTGCAAAAATAGTTTTGAGATAAGAAAGGAGGATCTTGTTTTTTATG
>JBBUIX010000023.1:0-2120 GCA_038055115.1 Patescibacteria group bacterium | reverse complement strand
TGCCGCTTTCTTTAATATTTTTCGACGAGCTTGAAAAATCCAATGTCCTGGTTCGCAATCTGCTTTTGCAGGTGCTGGATGAAGGCCGTTTGACTCGCGGTTCCGGCAGAGAGGCGAGTTTTAAAGATGCTATTATTATCGCCACTTCAAATGCCGGGAGCGCGGAGATTATCGCTAATCCGGAAATTGACAAAAAAACACTGATTAATCATCTGATCCAAAATAATATATTCGCGCCGGAATTTTTGAATAGATTTAATAGTATCGTGCTTTTTAAACCGCTCAATCAAAGCGAGGCGAGAAAAATAGCATCACTTTTACTTGCCGAATTTGCCGAACATCTTTTTAATGATAAAAAAATTACCCTAGTCATTACCGATGCCCTAATTGACAAAGTTTCAGCCGCCGGTTTTGACCCGGAATTCGGCGCTCGTCCCATCAAGCGCGCCCTAGAAGAAATAGTTGAAAATAAAGTTGCGGAATATATTATGGCAGGCAACACTGGAGGCAGTATTAAAATACTTTAAACACGTCTAGTTATTTGTGCGATTAATCATAATGTGCTATAATTAAGCGTTATTAACTTAAAATAATATAAAATTATGAAAGAACATGGATTTTTTGATAGAGTATTAACATCTCTTACGGGGCAAAAACACCCTGATGCAAAAGAGAGAGAAAAAATAAGTATTGAATTAGAGAATCTTCGAAGAAGCTTAGAGGATCATGAGAGAAACCTGGGGATACCTTATCAGGGATTAGAACGTCCCCTTGGTGATGGGGGAGTAGGTGATAGGTTGAGAAAAAAAATTGCTAAGAAAGAAGAAGAATTAATGAAACTAGTTTAATTTAGTTATTTGCTTTAGGAGCTGGGATTTTGGATTTAGTGACTATCTCATCCACAATGCCATATTTTTTTGCTTCTTCGGCATCCATAAAAAAATCTCGCTCCACATCTTTTTCTATTTGGGCTAAGGACTTGCCGGTGTTTCTGGCCAGTAGTTTATTCAAATTATCTCTCGTTTTCAAAATATGTTTCGCGGTTATTGCGATATCCGTTGCTTGGCCTTCCACTCCGCCCAAAGGCTGATGAATCATAACTTCCGCATTCGGGAGAATAAATCTTTTTCCCTTTTTGCCGGCAGACAGAATAATAGCCCCGCCGGAAGCGGCCAGGCCGACGCAAAAAGTGGAAATATCCGGACGCACATGATTCATTGTATCTACAATAGCCATTGTAGAAGTGACTGATCCGCCGGGAGAATTCACATAAAGATAAATATCTTTTTTTGTGTCTTCAGATTCAAGAAAAAGGAGTTGGGCGATGATGATATTTGCGGTATGGTCATCTATCGGACCGCCCAAAAATATAATCCGCTCGCGCAAAAGGCGAGAATAAATGTCATAAGCCCTTTCCCCAAATTGTGATTTTTCTATAACTGTCGGAATTAACATACAGGTATTATAGTCCAATTTATAACTTTTTCAAGCCCTTATTTTTTCCACTTGCGGATAGTTTTTAAAATGCTATCATCATGTTTAATGTATGAAGCGATAAAAAAGCTCAATATCAAGCAGAATCCGCTACATTATATTTTCTCATTTAAAGTTTTTATTCCCAAAACCCCCGTCGGGGTTATTTTTTTGCCGGAATTAAAATGAAAACAGCCAGATTAATATTAAAAGACGGTACCAAATTCGAAGGCATCAGTTTCGGCGCAGAAAAATCTGTTGCCGGAGAGGTGGTTTTTGCCACTGGAATGGTAGGCTATCCGGAAGCCCTGACCGATCCGTCATTTAAAGGACAGATTTTGGTTTTGACTTACCCGCTGGTCGGGAATTATGGCGTGCCTAAAAAAGAGTTTTGGGAGTCGTCAAAAATCCAGGTTTCAGGGCTAGTGGTTTGTAATTATATAAATACACCGTCACACCATACTACGCAAATGACGTTAAAGGAATGGTTTAAAAAAGAAAAAGTGCCCCTGCTTGAAATCAAAGATACCAGAGCTTTGACACAAAAATTGCGAAGCGAAGGCGTTAGTTTAGGGAAAATAATTATTGACGGCAAGCCTGCCCGCGTAGGCGGGAATATTCCTTTTAAAGATCCCAATTTGAGGAAC
>JBBUIX010000022.1:0-3169 GCA_038055115.1 Patescibacteria group bacterium | reverse complement strand
TGCGCGGTGTCTCCGCTTCTTAAAAACAAACCAGAACTTGTGGAATATGCCAATACGAAAGTCTATGCACCGCTCAAAGCGGAATTCGGCCGGGTGGCCTGGGATGACAATGGCAATATCGGCAAGCGCTATCGCCGTCAAGATGAAATCGGTACGCCATTTTGCATCGTGGTTGATTTTGATACTCTGACGGATAATACCGTGACTGTGCGAGATCGTGATACGGGAGAACAAGAGAGAGTAAAAGTCTCCGAACTCATTAATTTTATAAAAGAAAAAATAAGTTAGTTGTGATTTTAACATCATTTACTTATGGTTATAGATATTGAACTTACATTAAATAGGTTTGGATTTGGAAAAATTTCTGAAAATAAATTTCAGTTTTTTTGTTTTAGATTTTCAAAATGGAGAATAGCAAATAAATATTCGATTTCTTTTGAAATAAATTGGAGAATTAAAGAAAAATAAATTAATTTATGAAATTCTTAAAAAAAGTTCTAAAGAACGGTTTGCGAGTGATTATTGTGCCGATGAAGGATAACCCGACGGCGACGGTGTTGGTGTTGGTGGAAGCGGGTTCTGAATACGAAGAAAAAAAGGTGAATGGAATTTCACACTTTTTGGAGCATATGTGTTTCAAGGGTACGACAAAAAGGCCTAAAGCGATTGATATTTCAAAAGAATTAGACACCCTTGGTTCTCAATATAACGCTTTTACAGCGCAGGAATATACCGGATATTATGCAAAATCTGATGCAAAACATTTTGCCAAAATTTTTGATATTGTCTCGGATATTTATTTGAATTCCACTTTTCCGGAGGCTGAAATGGAGAAAGAGAAAGGCGTAATTATAGAAGAGATAAATATGTATAAAGATATGCCCAATCGGCATGTGCAAGACTTGATAATGAAGTTGCTTTACGGAAATCAGCCGGCTGGATGGAATGTTGCCGGCGAGAAGAAAAATATTTTAAAAATGAAACGTGATGATTTTATCATCTACAAAAAAATGCATTATTTGCCGGAGGCCACAGTCCTTATCGTAGCCGGGCGGGTAACTGAAAAGAAAGTGATGGGTGAAGTTAATAAAATTTTTGGAAAAGTTCCGCGGGGCAAAAAAATAGGCAAAACAAAAACAAAAGAGATACAAACAAAACCGAGAGTTTTGATAAATTTAAAAAAAACAGACCAAACACATTTTGTTTTGGCTATGCGCAGTTATGACTTATTCAGCCAGAAAAATGCCATGCTCTCGGTGCTCGGCGGAATCTTAGGGGGAGGAATGAGTTCGCGACTTTTTCAAAAGCTTCGTGAAGAAATGGGTGTCGGATACTATATTCGCGCTTACAACGACGCTTACGCAGACCATGGATTTCTTCAAATTTCTGCCGGGGTGGACAATAAAAGGGTAAACGAGGTAATAAAGGCCATTTTGAATGAATGTAATATTCTAAAAAGGGAAAAGATTAGTGAAGAGGAATTAGAAAAAGTGAAAGAATACCTGATAGGCAATATGAAACTCTCCCTGGAGTCAAGCGACGACATCGCAAATTTTCATGGCGGTCAAGAACTTCTAAAACGTGAAATTCGTTCAGCTGAACAAAAAGCGAAAGAAATACGCAAAATTACAGCCAGTCAAATTCAAAATTTAGCCAAAGATATTTTTAAAAATAATAAACTCAATCTAGCGCTTATTGGACCGTTCAAAAAAAAAGCCAAATTCTCCAAGATAATGAGATTTTAAAAGAGATTTTAAGATTTGACTTTTTATACTTTTATATGTTTTAATACGCAACGGAGAAAGGAGCTCCTCACGTTATGCTTTGGTTCACGAAACTGAGAATCTGGAAAGACACCCGAGGCCAGGACCTCATTGAGTACTCGCTGATGGCCTTCTTTGTGGCTGTTGCCCTTGGCGCCGTCATGCCCGGTGTGGCGTCCGGCGTCAGCACGACCTTCAGTAAGGTCGCGAGCTTGTTGGGGGGAAAGTAATGGACCCCTCAATCATTCGTGTCATCTGTGCGGTACTGGCGGTGGTCCTGCTCGGCATCATCGTGCTGCGTCGGAAGAGGAATCCCGACTAGCAACGGTGACTAGTTGATCTTCCCAAAGCGTGCTCGGCATCAACCGAGCTGGTCCGAGAGTTCCAATTAACTCTCAGAAAGGAGGTCAAAGGGCGGATGTCATCGACACGCCCTTTTTCTATTTTATTTTTTTATGCTATTATATTTCTATGCTTGAAAAAAATGGCACCGCTTCTATTTCCATATCCACTGGCACAATGATTCGAGCTGTTTTAGTCGTTCTCTGTGTATTTTTATTGTGGTTTTTGCGAGACTTAGCTTTGGTGGTTTTAACTGCAATAGTGATTGCTTCTTTCATAGATTCGTCTGCTTTCCATTTCCAAAAAATAGGGCTGAACAGGATTTTAGGGATTGTAATTTTATATACCGTGTCACTTCTTATTTTGGCCGGAATGTTTTATCTTTTTGCCCCGCTTTTAATAACTGAAATTTATAATTTTTCCACTTTCATCTCATCTTATATTCCGGATGCCTCTTTCTTGAATTATTTCCGAAATGAAGCATTTTCCGGCGCCAAAGATATCGTTGGCGCTCTTTCGGGCAATTTTTCCCTGGCCACGCTTTTGTCCGTGTCAAAAGCTTTTGTCCTGAATCTTTCCGGCGGATTTTTTCAAATTCTTTCCGTCACCTTCGGAAGCATTTTCAACTTTATATTAATTATTCTTCTTTCTTTTTATCTTTCAATCCAAGAAAAAGGAATAGAGAATTTTCTTCTCATTATTGTTCCCGCTAAATATGATGATTATGTGGTGGACCTCTGGACGCGCTCCAGCCGAAAAATAGGTCTCTGGGTAAAAGGGCAGATGCTTTTAGGTTTTGTCGTCGGTATTCTTATTTACTTGATGCTCTCGCTTTTAGGCATAGAATACGCGCTGCTTCTGGCTATTATTGCCGGAATAATGGAGATGGTTCCTTATGGTATTCTAGTTGCCTTGATCCCAACTTTCGCTTTTTCCTATCTTTCTAATGGATTTTCAAGCGCGCTTATGGTGACCGGAGCCTACATTATTATCCACGAATTTGACGTTTTTCTTTTCACTCCGCTGATTATAAAAAGGATCGTAGGTCTTTCGCCGATTGTTAT
>JBBUIX010000021.1:0-4017 GCA_038055115.1 Patescibacteria group bacterium | reverse complement strand
AGAGCAACACTTTTGTAAAGTGAAGGTCCTCGGTTCGAATCCGAGAGGCGGCTCCTGAAATCAAGAACTCGTTTTATTGTCCCCGGCTGGAGCTTTTATCCCTTGGAGCTTAAAGGATTCTTTAACGCGGGATTCAAGCTCTTCAATGCTATGAAAACCAGTCAATAGTTCATCACTCAAAACAAGCGCCGGAAGCTCGGTATCTTTTATTTTATAGATTTGAAGCATGGCTTTTACCGCTGAAAGGTCTATGCTGTAATCAAAAGAATAAACGCGCAGTTCCGGATATTTATCACGAAGGCTTGAAAGTACCAAACTTTCTTGCTCACACAAACTGCAATTTTCTGCAGTCGTATAAAAATAAAGAATAAATGCGGATTTCACCCCACAGCGCGCGGAAATCTTTTTTGTTAATAAGTAATCTTTAATTTGTAGTAATGAATAATATTTTTTTAAATAAGACACTTCATCTGATGCACCTAAATTCTTCTGGCTCCATTCCAGCTTACTGCCCAATTCTCCAAGCTCCCCGGAAAATACAGAATCAGAAATATTCTTGCAGGAAAGTTCGGAAAGCAGGGAAAATTGAGTTTCTGAAGAAAGAATATCAATAGCTATTTTATCTTGAATACTTTTCAACTGATTAATCTTTTGAGCGCCAAAATAATTACTTAGGTAAATAGCGGTCAGAAAAAGACCTACAGTAATCAATAATACAATTAAATATTTTTTCCAATCAATATTGTTATTCATATATCTATCTCCAGGCTGGTCTTCTTTTTAAAAGAGTATTATAAACTGCATTCATAAGCCAAAATGGAGCAATGATGCTGAAAATAGGAAAAAAGTATAGCATTTTAAAAGAAAAACCCCATTTGCCCTCGGCCATTTTTCTGCCAAAAATCATTGAAAAAAGTATTAAGGAATAAGTAAGAATAATAAGAAAGAAGAAAGTTTGCGCACTGAAAAAAAACGGATCAAAAATAAAATTTTTAACACCGGGATTAAAGCCGACTGTTTTAAATTGCATAACTTTTGAGTACAAAAAGTCGCCTAAATTGTAAACGATTTTCCCAAAAAGGTAACCGACGGCTACAATCGAAGCAATACGAGTAGGTAAAGTAAAAATGGAAAAATTGCCATATTTTTTTCTGAATAAAACATTCCGATAATCAATCATGTTATTGATAAAACCAAAAATCCAGCGTAAGCGCTGTCGGTAAAGCTTCCTGATTGTTTTCGGTGTATTGGTATAAATATAAGCATCGTTGCAATGCTCTATTTTATAATGATTTTTTTGCATTCGATAAGCAATTTCCATATCTTCCGTGTTGTGACCATGGCGATAATATCCCAAATCATCAAAAACTTTCTTGCGAAAAATTGTGAGAGGTCCCGGAGTCACATCAATAGCCCCCAAAAAACCTAACATCTTTTTGAAATAAACACCCATATAATATTCGGCTTTCTGAGCGTTTTGAATAAAATTTTTAGGGCTATCCACAGTAACAGAAGGAACAACCGCCATAATGTCAGGATTCTTTTCGAAATAACTCATAATCCGTACAAGTGATTCAGGATCCGCGAACGAATCAGCATCAAGGCCGCCAAAAAAATCTGTTCGCATATTTTGGAGCCCTAGATTCAGCGCGGTATATTTTCCCCCGTTTTCTTTATGAAAAACTTTTATATTAAGATATTCCACAAACTTATTGAGAATATTTAAGGTGCTATCAGTAGACCCGTCGTCAATAAGAAATATCTGAATTTTATTTTTAGGGTAATTTAAATTTAGAAGCGAGCGCACGGTTTTTTCAACTGTATTTTCTTCATTCCAGCAAGGTACAACGATTGTCACGGCTGGATATTCAGCCAGTATAATTTTTCCATTTCTCATGATTATTTTTTTTCTGTTCTCTATAAAAGTGACGAGAAAAAACACCTGTACATAAACAGACAAAAAAATCAACATGTGAAATATTGCGGCTGGAATTAAAGTCATTTACTTATTGTCACTATAACATTTATAGAGTTAAATGCAAAGAAAAATTACATTTTCTTGTCCATACTTTCAGCATTACAGCAGGTGGCGCATGCAGTCATACACTTTTTGCATCTGCAACCAAAAATCTTTAAAAGAGCTGCAAGACCAACAAGCACGTAAACAATACCCTCAACTATTGGCCAAGATCCGAGGATCATATGAACAACATTTAAATCATTGCCCATTAACATCCCTATGCCAACTAAACCCCAGTTTAAACCTCCTACTATTAACAAAACCTTTCTAATCTTCCTAACAACACAACCACTTCCACAACAACCTTTTTCACTACACATATATTTTTTCAAGTCGCAAGATTCTGAGAGTCTCTAGACTCGAATGAATTAACTAATAAAAAGACCTTTGCAATACAATCATTATATCATATTCCTTAAATATGCTACAATAGCATATTATAAGTTATACAATGTAAAAATATGCAAAATAACGGCCAAAAACCTATAGTCGGCGCAATAATTATCGTGGGAGTTTTGATAGCTGGGGCAATTTTATTAAGAGGAAGCAATCCGCCAATAGCAAAAGAGCCTGCGGAATCCTCGCCAATATTTAATCAATGTCTTGATTCTCAAAAATATGCCAAGGCAGTTGCCGATTCCACAAATGATGGGAAGAAGGCGGGTGTCAATAGCACTCCGCAAGGATTTATATTAAAAAATGACAAGGTGGTGGATACAATTGATGGCGCTATATCTACAGAAGTTGTCAAACAAAAAATTGATAACGCTTTAGCTGATAAAAACAACAAGACTGCGGTGAGTATTGCGCTAAAACTAATTTCAAATGAAGATTTTGTAATCGGCAACAAGGAAGCAGAAATTGCAATAATAGAATATTCTGATTTTCAATGTCCGTTTTGTGGAAAGTTTTTTAGAGAAACGGAACAAACATTGATAAATAATTACACAAAAGAAGGAAAAATAAGATTTGTTCATAGGGATTTCGCCTTTTTAGGCAATGAATCAATCGAAGCCGCTGAAGCTGCCAGATGCGCCGGGGACCAGGGTAAATTTTGGGAATATCACGATTATCTTTACAATCACCAAAATGGAGAAAATCGGGGAAACTTTTCAAACATTAACTTAAAATCTTTCGCAGCGGGTTTGGGATTGAAATAGTTCAGAGTTCAGTTAAAGTAATTTTTCAGACGGGAAATTTTCTCGTGCTGGCGGAGTTTTTCGTGAACCTTGGCTTCAATTTGACGAATACGCTCGCGCGTCACGCCAAATTCTTCTCCGACTCTCTCCAGAGTATGCTGAATACCATCAAGCAATCCATAACGCATTTCCAGAATTTTGCGCTCTTTGGGATTAAGCTCATTTAAGACCTCACGAATTTGATCGGAAAGAATTCGGCGGGAAGATTCTTGGTCCGGACGCAAAATTTTATCGTCGGGAATAAAATTTTCCAATGTTGATTTATCATCATCATCCCCCACCGGTTGCTCCAGGGACACAGTCTCTTGGCTGATATTTTCAATGATATGGATTTTTTCAACCGGAATGCCCATTTCGGTGGCTATCTCTTCAGCCAGAGGCTCTCGGCCCAAATCTTGACTCAGTCGGCGATGAGTTTGTTTGTATTTAGAAATTGTTTCCACCATATGCACCGGAATACGGATAGTTCTGCTTTGATCAGCCAGCGCGCGAGTAATGGATTGGCGAATCCACCAGGTAGCGTAAGTGGAAAACTTGTATCCCTTAGTCCAATCAAATTTTTCGACTGCTTTAAATAAACCCAAATTTCCCTCTTGAATCAAATCAAGCAGGGTTAAGTTTGCGCTTCGGCCGACATATTTTTTAGCGATTGAAACCACAAGACGTAAATTGGCGCGTGCCAGCAAATTTTTCGCTTCCAAATCACCACGCTCAATGCGCCGGGCAAGATCTTTTTCATCGCCGGCATGAATAAGCGGATACTGCCCTATTTCTTTCAAATACATTTGAATGGAATCG
>JBBUIX010000020.1:0-3911 GCA_038055115.1 Patescibacteria group bacterium | reverse complement strand
TTGGGCTTTTTAGTTATCCACGGAATGCTTCATTTGAAAGGAATGGAACATAGTAGTAGAATGGAGGAAGCAGAAGCAAAATATGATCAGAAATATTTCTATCGGAATAGACGTCGGGTCGTCCATGACGCGGGTCGTGGTCGGAGAATTTTTAAAAGGAGAAAAAAATCCTAGAATTATCGGCATCGGCGAGAGCGCCACGCTCGGTCTCCGGCACGGCTATGTCGTAAATTCAACTCTAGCTGCCGTTTCGGTAAAGAATGCCGTCGCCATGGCGGAAAAAACTTCGGGTATAAAAATAAAACGGGCGTTTGTCTCGCTCTCCGGCACGACCTTGCGCGGGGAAATGAGTTCAGGTTCAACAATTATCTCTAAGGCCGACGGCGAAGTGACCAGTCTGGATGCCAATAAAGCGCTGCAAGACTGTGAAGATAATTTGAGTTTGAGCAATAAAAAAATCATTCACATATATCCTATTTCTTTCCGGCTTGACGGGAAAGAAGTATTGGGCCGATTGGAGGGCATGCGCGGAACCAAGCTTGAGGCTAAAGCTCTTTTTGTCACTTATTCTATTCAGCACTTAGAGGATTTGCTCGGAGTTATCGCGGAAGCCAGAGTAGAAACGATTGATGTGATAGCCGCACCAATAGCTATCAACAGTATCGCTTTATCGGAAAGGCAAAAAATCGTCGGGGTGGCATTGGTGAACATCGGCGCAGAGACAACATCTCTTTCTATTTTTGAAAATGGATTATTGATGTCAATTTGCACTTTTTCCATCGGCTCCTCCGAAATCACCAACGACATTGCTTTGGGATTTAAAATTCCATTAGAAAAAGCGGAGAATTTGAAACTTGGAAATATTGATGAGGAATTTTCAAAGAAAAAACTGGATGAAATAATTGAAGCGCGCCTCTGTGATATTTTTGAATCAATAGAAAATAATTTAAAAAAAATAAAGAGATCGGAGCTCTTGCCGGCGGGCATAGTATTTGTCGGCGGCGGCGCAAATATTCCCGGCCTGGTGGAATTGTCAAAATCCATTTTAAAACTTCCCTCAACTTTGGGAACAACTGAAATTTTTGGCAATATTAAAACTAAACTTCGCGACTCGTCTTGGTTTACGACTTTAGGACTCTTAATAATAGGCAAAGAAAATGGGAGCTATTCGGAAAGCTCATTTAGAAACCTTTTCAAAGACCTAAAAAATACAATAAAATCAAGCATCAGACAACTAATGCCGTAAATCAATTGCCTTATTGGCGATCCGCTATATTGGCAAATTTGTCCGCTAATCAAGCGGAAACTTTACTTTTTTCTGCTTTCTGATAGTGTAAGAACTATATAAGTTAAATCTTTAATAAACAAAATTATGCCAAAAATAAACCAAGAGATACAAAGTTTCGCTCGCATTATGGTTGTCGGAATCGGAGGGTCGGGAAAAAATGCCATCAACCATATGATAAATTCCAAAGTCAAAGGCGTATCTTTCATCTGCATGAATACTGACACGCAAGATTTGCATCAATCCCTGGCGGAGAAAAAAATTCACATCGGAAAAAATTTGACCAAAGGTCTCGGCGCAGGAATGGATCCGGAAATTGGGAAAAAGGCAGCCGAAGAAACAAAATCCGAAATCCAAGATGTCATCAAGGGAGCTGATATGATTTTCCTGGCTTGCGGAATGGGCGGAGGCACCGGCACGGGCGCAGCTCCGATTGTCGCGCGCGCAGCCAAAGAGCAAGGCATATTGACCGTAGCGGTTATAACTAAGCCTTTCTTTTTTGAGGGCAATCACCGAATGAAAATAGCTGAGAAAGGCATTGAAGAACTGGCCAAAGAAGTAGATGCTATAATTGTTATTCCAAATGATAAATTGCTTCAATTGGCTGAAAAAAACACTAATTTTAAAGATGCTTTCGCCAGATGCGATGATGTATTACGTCAAGCATTAGAAGGCATTTCCGACTTAATTACCACCCCGGGTATCATAAATGTGGACTTTGCGGATATTAAGGCCGTTATGGCCAATGCCGGTTCGGCTTTGATGGGTATTGGTATCGCCTCGGGTGAAAAACGAGCTGAGAAAGCGGCTCTCGCAGCCATCAATTCTCCCCTTTTGGAAATCTCTATTCACGGCGCCAAAGGAGTGCTCTTTGCTATTTCTGGCGGAGACGATCTGGCGATTAGTGAAATTCAAGAAGCGGCAAAAATAATCACCGAATCAATTGATAAAGACGCAAAAGTAATCTTCGGAACAATCCGCGACGAAAAGCTAAAAAAGGGAGAAATTAAAGTTACGGTCATTGCTTCCAGCTTTCCGGCTGACTTGCCTCGCAAAAATCTTTTTAGTGGAGCGGTTGGAGGCCAACTTCTCAAAGACGAAAATCCGGCCGTGGTAAAAAAAGAAATACATAACAGTCTCCAAAACGGAAGCATCAGTAATAGTGATTTTTTCAAAAAAGGAGATAAGAAAGAAACCAAAGAAGAAGTTATAGAAGATGATGGTGATGACTGGAGCGCTGTTCCGGCCTTCTTGAGACGCAAAAAAAGCTAGAAAAAATAGCTAAAAACTTGACGACTAGTGTAGATGGATTACCATATAGCAACAGCGCTCGGACAATAGGCAAATAAATTTGCCTTTGCTCCTCACTAGTTGCTACAATAAGCAGATGATTTACGATTTGATAATTATTGGAGGCGGGCCGGCCGGCAGTGCGGCGGCTGTTTATGCCGCCCGCAAGAGATTGCGGACGCTTTTTATTGTCGCGGAATGGGGCGGACAAAGCATCGTGTCGGAACGGATTTATAATTGGATTGGAACTCTGTCGCTCTCCGGAAACGAACTCGCCGAAAATTTTAAAAAACATGTGCTCGCTAATATTGGAGAAAGTCTAGAAGTAAAAGAGGGAGAAAAAGTAAATACGGTAGAAAAAAAAGATGGGAACTTTTCCGTCAGGACAGAGTCGGGTGAAGAATTTTCAACCAAAACAGTTTTAATCGCCAGTGGGAGCGGACGCAGAAAACTCGTCGCTAAAAATGCGGACAAGCTGGAGCACAAAGGCCTCACCTATTGCGCCAGTTGCGACGGACCTCTCTTTGAAGGAATGGATGTCGCCGTCATCGGCGGAGGCAATGCCGGTTTTGAAACCGCTGCGCAGCTTTTGGCGTATTGCAAATCTGTTACACTCATAAATCGAAGCAATTCGTTTCGCGCGGACGGAATTACCGTTGAAAAAGTTTTAAAAAATCCAAAAATGTCATCAATTAAAAATGCGGATATTTTGGAAATACAAGGCGATAAATTTGTAGAAGGAATTATTTATAAAGATAAAACTACCGGCGAACAAAAAGAGTTGAAGGTTTCGGGTATTTTCGTAGAAATCGGACAGATTCCGAATACTGATTTTGTGAAAGAATTAGTGCCGCTGGATGAAATAGGCAGAGTAAAAATTGACGCCTGGTCTCAAAAAACAGAAGTTCCGGGCATCTGGGCGGCCGGTGATTGCACCAATGTCCTCTACCATCAAAATAATATCGCCGCCGGCGACGCCGTCCGCGCGATTGAGAATATTTATCTAGCAATCCATACTAAGTAATAACTTTAAAATTTAAAAAATTCAAATATCTTATACACCACGAAAGCTGGCCAAACTAGAGCTTTTAGAATACCGAGTACTCCAGTTAAAAGCGTATTAGAATGCTGGAGAAAATATATAGCCGCGCCGATAAAACCCAAACCATACACAACTCCGGCAGGTGAACTGCCTTTATTCATTCTTCCCCATTTTTTATTATTAACAATCTTTGTTTCTTGTTCCATGTTTTTATTTTATCAAACGAAATAAAAACAATCAAGCGGAGGCGGTGAGATTTGAACTCACGATCGAGTTGCCCCGATGCCGGTTTTC
>JBBUIX010000019.1:0-1929 GCA_038055115.1 Patescibacteria group bacterium | reverse complement strand
TTTTTGAAGGACCATGGGAAACAGACGCCGAACTTAAAGAAATCATAGAAAAAGGACATCGCCCCAACGTAAAAATTGCCAAAGGAGCTGATCCAAAGAAACTCTTAGAAGATGTTATTGCTCTTGTTAAGAAAGATAAAATAGCGGAATATAAGATTTTGTAAAAATTAATTAATTAATTTTTACAGCTTCCAAAATTTTCGCGAAAGTTTTGGGATGATGCTCGGCGAAGTCGGATAATATTTTTCGATCAAGCATGATGTTTTTCTTTTTAAGAGCGCCGATTAATTTTGAATAAGACATGCCGAGTTCGCGCGCGCCGGCATTTATTTTAATATTCCAAAGTTTTCGATTATGCGATTTTTTATCGCGTCGATGCGCGAAAGAATAATTTCCAGCATGAAGCAATGCTTCTTTTGCTTGGCGTTCCTTAGTGCTACGGCCATGGCGCATTCCTTTTGTCTGTTTTAGGACGCTTCTCCTTCTTTTTAACGCATGTACTCCCTTTTTTACTCTGGTCATATATTTTTTAAATTACTAATTATGAAAATGGCATTAAGTGACTTTTTGGTTTGTTTTTGATGATAAAATTGACACCCTTCTTGCCCGCGAGCTGTTTGGTGCGCGATTGTTTGGCATTGAAATGGTTGAAACCCGGCTTGCGGGAAATTATTTTTCCGTTTTTGGTAATTTTTAGCCTTTTTGCGTATGATTTATTTGTTTTCATTCCTTTCATTTTATTTTCTTTTCTATTATTGTTGTTAAACCTTTTGGGCCTCTTTTGTACGCATCGGATATTTTATAATCTTCGGTAATTAAGTGCAGAATTCTATCCAAGCGCTCTTTCAAAAATTTTTCATCCATATATTTCGCGCGTCCGGCCAGGAAAAGCTCAACCTTAATCCGATGTCCTTCCTTAAGCCACTTGGAAGCGGTTTTCGCTTTAAGTTCCAAGTCGTGGTCTCCGGTGCCTATTTTTATTTGAATTGACTTGGTCTCGGTAGACTTGGCGCCAGCTTTGGCTTTTTTTAATTTTTTATTCGCTTCATACTGATATTTGCCGAAATCCATTATCTTGGCGATCGGAGGATTTCCATTCGGGGATATCTCGATTAAGTCCAAATTCTTGCTCTGAGCTAGCTCCAGAGCATCTCTGATACTCAAAACACCAAGATTTTTGTTTTCACTGTCTAAAACTCGAAGTTCCTTCGCTCTTATTTGGTTGTTTATTCTTTCTCGCAATTGATATAAAAGTTATAAAACTTTTGATACCGACGTCGTTCGGACATTGTGTATGAGAATACTCATCCACATGCTCCTCACTCGTCGATATAAGAAAGCCCATAAGGGCTTTGACTACTAGGGGATAATAGCGCACTAGGGCCTGAAAGTCAACATTGTGATAATATGTAATTATGGTTCATTATACAGAAAACCGAAAAGTACGTTTTAATTATGAGATTCTGGAAAAATACGAAACGGGTATTGAGCTTTTGGGTACGGAAGTGAAATCCGTGCGAGGGGGGCACATGTCTCTTGAAGGAGCCTTTGTTATTATCCGTGGGGGCGAAGCATTTTTAATTAATGCCAGCATTCCTCCATATCAGCCGAAAAACACGCCGAAAGATTATGACCCGCTCCGCAATAGAAAACTTTTACTGACGAAAAAAGAAATTACCGAACTGGCCGGAAGCGAGAAAAATAAAAGTTTGACAATCGTGCCTATTTCAGTGTATAATAAAAACAGAAAAATCAAAGTAGAAGTCGCTTTGGTTAAGGGAAAGAAAAAACTCGACAAGCGTGAGACGATAAAAAAACGCGAAACAGATCGCGAGATTCGAAGAGAATATAAAGAACATTGAAAACACAGAAGTAGATTTTGCCCTTCGCTAAAATAGCTCAGGACAAATTTGCTTCGCAAATTTGGGG
>JBBUIX010000018.1:950-6218 GCA_038055115.1 Patescibacteria group bacterium | reverse complement strand
AGCGATAGTTTCGGTTCCCGGTTCTCCTTCTTCCTCTTTCTTGCCTTTCTTTTCCACTTCTATTGCGGACAAATCAGCCGGTACGACAACTTCTTCTTTTTCTTCCACTTGTTCTATGATAGAAGCAACGACGTCGGTAGGACTATTGATAACAACGACTCCGGCTGGAAGTTTTATATCGGAAACGAAAACTTGATCTTTGAGTGTTTCCAGTTTAGAAATATCAACAATCAGATTGTGCGGCAGATTGGTCGGCAATGCTTCAATTTCAACTTCATGAAGAACTTTAACAAGATTTCCGATTCCACTCTTAACCGCGTTGGATATGCCTTCAAAGACGAGCGGTACTTTAACGCGTATTTTCTTTTTCATATCTATCGCCAAAAAGTCCACATGCATTGGCTCATCGGTCACGGGATCAACTTGCACTTCATGAATAAGTACATCAATATCTCCGCCCGGAATTGAGATTTTCACAGTCGAGGATTCTCCCGCTTCCCGCCAGACTTTCTTAAATTCACTATTTCCAATAGAAATAGAAGTCGTATCTTTCCCGGCTCCATAAAAAACAGCCGGGATTTCCCCAGATTTTCTTAAAGCATCCAATTTTATGCCCGCTTCTCTCTTTTTAGCTTTGATTACAAACATAAAGATAGTATACCCCCACACTTATAAAAAGTCAAAAAATACGTAAGAAAATATGAATATAAATAAGTGTGGGGGTATATATAAAAACGACTAAAAAGCAAATTATTATTTATATTCTCCCCTACTAGCTAAACTGTTTGCCCTTGCTCTTTCTATAAAAAGTGCCTGCGCGCCGGCAATATCACTCGGGTTTTTAGCCCAACTTTTAAGAACAGTGTTTTGAATTGCCCGACTGTAAGAGAATGTTAACGGCCAAGGCAGAGATCTTATTTTATGCATAGCGTTCAAATTCATCGTTGCTTCTTCATCATCTTGCCCGCCCGAGAGGAAAACTATTCCGCCGATATGAGCCGGCACATGTTCCATTAAACATTTTATAGTCAGGCGAGCGACAGCTTCGGGAGAAGACTTCGTTTTAGCATCTTGGCCGGCAATCACCATGCTGGTTTTTAAAATTA
This sequence comes from Patescibacteria group bacterium, assembly GCA_038055115.1. Classification (GTDB taxonomy): domain Bacteria; phylum Patescibacteriota; class Minisyncoccia; order Phycocordibacterales; family UBA9973; genus UBA9973. The sequence continues at coordinate 5,112 of JBBUIX010000018.1, read as the reverse complement.
TGCCGGGAATAAAAATATTTAAGTTTCGCAATTCTGAAAAAAGCACATCAAGATTGCGCGCTGTGGCTTCATAACATTTCTCTATACTATGTTCGCCGTCTATTAAAACTTCCGATTCAAGAATGGGAACAATATCGAATTCTTGGCAAGCTAAGGCATATTCAGCCAAAGAAACCGCGTTTTTCACCATACAATCTTCGGAGGGAATATTTTCTCCAATTGTATAAACCGCGCGCCATTTGGCAAAAGTCGCGCCCATATTTTTATATTCCTTAAGCCTGCTTGAAAGCCCCTCGAGTCCCTGTGTAATTTTTTCTCCCGGATGCGACGGAAAGTCAATCAGGCCTTGGTCAACTTTTATGCCAATGTCTATACCTTTTGACTGCATAATAGAAGTGAAGTTTTTGCCGTCTTTGGTTGATTGCCTGATGGTTTCATCAAAAAGAATATATCCGGAAATATATTTTTCAATCTCCGGCGCGGTTATTAAAAGCTCGCGATATTCTCTGCGTTTTTCTTCCGTTGTCGGCACGCCAAGTTTTTCAAAACGCTTATTGCACGTATTTAAACTCTCATCCATGGCCAGAATACCTTTTGGGGATTTTACCAGGCGAGCAACTGTTTCAATTAATTTATTTTGGTTCATTTGAGTAATTCTAACAATAATTTCTTTACTACAACAGGATTTGCGCTACCTTTTGTTTCTTTCATTATCTGCCCTACAAAAGACATTAAGGCGTTTTCTTTGCCTCTTTTATAGTCAGCCACAATTTTTGGATTAGCATCAATAATTTTTTGCGTGATTTCTTTTAATGCGCCAGCATCATTACTCTGGAGCAAATTTTTTTCTTTTACATATTCACGAATCTTTTTTCCCTTTTCAAAACCTTTTGCAACTAAAATTATGTCTTTTGCGGCACGAGAACTAAGCTCGCCATTAGAAATCATAATAACAGTTTCTGATAATAAATCTGGGTCAATAAACTCGCTTATTACCTTGGTAGATCCAATAAGATCATTTGAAATAAAATTGGATGCCAATATAATATTTTCTCTGTTTGGTAAAAGATTTAAAGCTACTGATTCAAAATAGTTCCCTAATACTGGATCATTTACATAACTTTCTATATCCTCGTCTTTTATTCCAAAATCTTTTTTGTATCTTGCCCGCTTTTCGGCAGGCAATTCCGGCAAATCTTTTTTCATTTTTTCCAAATTAAAAGCTTCGTGAAGCTTCATTTTCGGCAGATCAGGATCCGGAAAATATCTGTAATCCTGGCTGGATTCTTTTTTTCTTTGGGAAAATGTTTTCTGCTTGCCTTCATCCCAACCGCGAGTTTCCTGTACTATTTCTTCCCCTTTTCCATTTTCCAAAAGCTCGGTCATCCTATCAAGTTCATATTTTATGGCGCGCTCTACGCTGCGAAAAGAGTTTAAGTTTTTTACTTCCACTTTTACTCCGAGAATTTTTGGGTCTGTTGATACGGAAATATTCGCCTCTACTCGCATTTCTCCTTTCTCCATATTCGCTTCGGAAACATCTAAATACCAAAGTATTAGTTGTAATTCTTTAGCAAATTTTGACGCCTTTTTTGCCGTTTCTTCGGAATCTTTAAAAGTATGCGGTTCAGTAACCAGCTCCATTAAAGGTATCCCAGCGCGATTAAAATCAATAAGGGAAAAGTCCCCGCGGTCATGTTTGTTGTTGGCTGTATCTTCTTCTAAATGCACGCGAGTAATATCCATATCAGCTAAATGCCCGCCCAAAACTATCGGGTATTTATATTGTGAAATCTGATAACCCTTCGGAATGTCCGGATAAAAATAATTCTTGCGGTCAAATTCCGTAAAGTCGGTAATTTTTCCATTAACTGCCAGTCCGACTTTAATTACGTTTTCTATGGCTTTTTTATTAATCACCGGCAAAGCTCCCGGATGCGCCATACACACTGGACAAATATTCACATTTGGCTTCTCTTCATCAGGATCATTTTTGCAACTGCAAAACATCTTGGTATTTGTTTTCAGCTCTGCGTGTATTTCAAGACCAATTGTGGGGTAGTATTTTTTTGCCATAAATATAATTTATTTCTTCTTTAAAATTTTTACCAACTCATCTCTGAATTTCTTTACCATTTTATCATCAAACAAAGTTAAAGTGAAAACTTGTTTTTTAGATTTTCCCGCGCCAAGTTTTTCAAACTCTTTTATTTTTTTTGTAATTATCTTTGGATCATCAACCACATCACTTTTTGTCAAAATAATTATTTCTTTTTTGAAAGACAATCCTTCTTCTCCCAAATCCAGCTTTTTATCGTATTTCTCCAGTTCTTTGCGAATCTCTTTATAACTTTTCAGCATATTTTGATTCTCAAAGGATACGAGATGCGCGAGCATTTTTGTGCGCTTAATGTGGCGCAAAAATTTCACGCCGAGCCCTTTGCCTTCGGAAGCTCCTTCAATAATTCCTGGAATGTCAGCGATAATGTAACCAAAAAAATCGCCCAAATTCGGGTCAAGCGTGGTAAAAGCATAATCCCCGACTTTTGCCTCCGCATTAGTCAAAGCATTTAGTAAGGAAGTTTTGCCCGCATTCGGAAGCCCAATTAATCCAACATCGGCAAAAAGTTCCAGTTCTATTTTAAAATTTCCTTTCTCGCCTTCTGCTCCCGGCCGCCACTCTTTCGGAGTCGTATTAATGGAGCTTTTAAAATGTTCATTTCCAAAACCGCCATAACCGCCCTTTAGGAGCAAAATTTTTTGCCCTTCTTCAGTCAGTTGCCATTTCTCGTCGGTATCAAGATTGACAACAATAGAACCAATCGGCAATTCCAAAACAAAATCCTCGCCATTTTTTCCGTGGAGACTTTTATTGGCGCCATCTTCCCCTCGTCCGGCAGAGAAACTCTTTTTCGTTTTGTATTTTGAAAGTATGTTCACATCACGCACCGCCAAAATATAAAAATTCCCGCCTCGTCCGCCGTCCCCGCCTGCGGGTCCGCCTTTGGGTATGAATTTTTCTTGGCGCCAACGCACAACACCACTTCCGCCAGTCCCTGCTTGTGCATATATCTTTATTTCATCTATGAATGCCATATTTACGATTCTATCGCAATTCGCGCCAATTTGATAGCTCCTTCTTTTGATTGAGCGACGGCTAGAAACAATCCACGATGACAGAACACCGCATCTGATACACCAGTAACTTTTTGCAACTCACCATCTCTAAGACCCGCCCAAGATTTTGGGAAGTCTTTTCTATTTTTAAAAGTTTTCGGATTTTCTCTAACTACCCTTACTCCCCAAGTATTATTTTCTCTCGGGTAAATTACAAAAAGAGGTTCGGGGAAATTGCATAAGGTATATTCATGGGGATAATTTTTATCTAAGATAATAATTTTTTTATCTGGTGAATTTTTATAAACTGAAGTCGTTATTTCTTCTGCTAAAGCTCCATCCCGAGCTTGAATTATTTCGCGTAATAAAATTTCTTTTGCCATTTTCACACTTTTTAAAAACATTTCATCTTCACTCAGATTTTCTTCTCTCCAGGTTGGCTGCATTGAAAGAAAAGCATGTTCTATAAAATATGGCGAGATTTCGTATTTATTTTCAACCAAATCAATCCCGTTATCAAATGCGTCAACTGGCGCAACTAATTTTTTGTCTATTGTATCAGCCACTTTTTGAGACCCGCAGATTTCTGCGCCGAATTTTTTCCAAACAAGGCCAAAAGATGAATACTCTATGCCCATTTCTCCCTCGACTCCGCTCGGGACCCTTCGGCCCGCTCCGCCCGGTTGGTGATGGTCAAATCTGTTTAATTTTTCATCATACATTCCTCCGAGATCAAAAACATAATCACCATTTTTAATAATCTCGGGATCCCGAGTACGAATAATTTCAAATTGCTCACCCCTTTTTTCCAACATTAAACATAACGTAGCACAGGCAAAAATATCATCGCTGTGAAAAGATCCGTTGTGCGTTATTAATTTATTCACTTTTTTCATCATAAAATTCTTCAAATAACTCATAAAGCCAACTGACTAATTTATCAAAAAGAATAAATATTATGAACAAGATTAAGACCACCATTGAAAATTTCCAAATATCACGGCTAACATGAAGTGCAGTGTAACTAAAGAAATAACCCAAAGAT
>JBBUIX010000018.1:0-940 GCA_038055115.1 Patescibacteria group bacterium | reverse complement strand
ACCTAAAGATAATAAGAGAGGCGCCCAAACTAAAGTAGCTATTATTTCCGCTTTTAAGAATTTTTTATAATCTATTTTTTCATAGCCGGAAAAAACAATGACTATATTGTTCGCCCACATTATAAATTTTGAAATAAAAATAGACCAAAAAGGTTTTGTTTTAAACCTGGGCAAAATATTGTACACCCGTTTTTGAATATATCTAAAAAATCTATTGTGATTATATTTTTTATATAGAAATTCTCCTAATGCATACCCGATAAAAGTCTTGGATAGTGCGCCTAAAAGAATAAAGAAAAGAGAAAACCAAAAATTCAAAGCGCCGAGGTGCGCTAAAATTCCGGTCAAAATCACGACAGCTTCTCCCTCAAAAATAAGCCCAAAAAAAATGATTACATAAGCCAGAATCTGGTGATGCTCAACTAAACTGATTAAAAGATTTACGGTATGCATAGATTAAAATAAGGAATCGACAATTTCTTTTACCATCATTCCGTCCGCTTTGCCTTTCAGGTCTTTCATCAAGGCAGACATCAACATGCCTTTCTTCGCAATATCGGTGATTCCAAGCTCGTCTTTTTTTGCCCGCGCCATTTTTTCTACTTCACTCTTATCCATTAATTTTGGCAAGTAAGTTTCAAGAATAGCGAGTTCGGCTTGCTCTTTTTTTACTAAATCTTCGCGGTTTCCTTTTCTGAATTGCTCTATCGAATCTTTTCTTTGTTTTGAAAGTCGGGAAATAACAGCTATCGCCTCTTCGTCAGTAAGTATTTCATTGGGTTTTCTATTTTTAGAAACAAGTTCATTCGTAAAAGAAGCGAGCATGCCTCGGTATGTTTCAAGCCGGACAACATCTTTCGCCATCATCGCCTCTTTTATGCCATTTTTTATTTGTTCGTGAAGCATGCGCACATTATTGCAAACTATGATAAAATAATAA
>JBBUIX010000017.1:0-4181 GCA_038055115.1 Patescibacteria group bacterium | reverse complement strand
TTAATAGAGGGAATAAATCTATATACTCATTCTTGGATATATACTAATTGGAGAGCACACCCCGTAGTGCTTACTGTGGGATGGTTGGTTCTTCTTTCTTATACTTTCGTTATCGGTTTTAATGGCCATATTATCAATATTTTTGGCTTTTAAAATAAGAAAAAGATAAATTTTGCAAAATTATTTTTTTTCTGCTATAATACATAAATTAACATTATTCAGCGAAAGCTGTTTTTTATTTGAATTTTTATTATGAAAGGGCCATTAACCAATTTTCCAGTTATTAAAACCAAAATGCCAAATCTTACTAAAAGATTTGATCTTAATAATCCAGTGCAACGGAAAGAATATTTTGAAGCTAAAATTGGTCCGGAAATAGCCAAGCTGAGAGAATATCTAAAAGAAAATACTTTCATTGCCTATCTTCTTGGTAAAAAAAATTCGGGTAAGGGAACTTATACAAAATTAATGGCGGAAATTTTTGGAGCGGATAAAATTGGGCATATTTCGATAGGGGATTTGGTTCGTACGACATATAAAGATGTTGATGATCCAAAAAAGCGACAAGAAATTATTGAATACCTGGAGCAACATTATCGCGGATATATTTCTATTGAAGATGCTATTGATGCCTTGGTTGGACAAAATCAAAAAGTGCTTTTGCCAACCGAGTTTATTCTTACGCTTGTAAAAAAAGAAATTGACAAGTTTAATCGAAAAGTTGTTTTTATAGACGGTTTTCCTCGTGATTTAGACCAAGTGCAATACTCATTGTATTTTAGAGATTTGGTAAATTATCGCCTGGACCCGGATATATTTATTGCTATTAATATACCTTTATCGGTAATTGATGAACGTATGCGCAATCGCGTGACCTGCCCTAAATGTCAAACACCCAGGAATTTAAAAACTTTTCCGACAAAAGAAGCCGGTTATGATGAAAAATCAAAAGAGTTTTTTCTTATTTGCGATAATCCAGAATGTAACGGTGCGAGAATGGTTGGAAAAGAGGGAGACAATGCCGGCATTGAAAGCATTCGCGAGCGTCTTGAGTTAGACGATAAATTAATCAAAAAAGTAATGTCGCTTCATGGAATTCCTAAAATACTTCTTAGAAATGCCGTGCCCGTCACTGCTATTCAAGATGGTATTATAGATGATTACGAGATAACGCCCAAATATGTATTTAAACATGATGAAAAAACAGGCAAAGTAACTATTAGCGAGGAACCTTGGGTCGTTAAAGATGACGAAGGTATTGATTCTTATAGCCTACTCGCTCCTCCGGTAGTAGTTGGGCTCATAAAACAATTAGTCCAAGCTCTTGGACTTTAGTTTTTAATTATGTATAATCATCAGCCTGAAAAATATATTTGTCCATTGTGCCAGATATCTAGGGGCGAAAAAACAGAAAAGGGAGATCAAGAAGGGTCTGTATTTTTTAGAGATAAATTTATTACTGTTTTTATTGCCGGGAAATGGTGGAAATCAAATCCAGGACACGTAATAATCATTCCTAACGAACACATAGAAAATATCTATGACATGCCAGAGGATATTGGTCATAAGATTTTTAATTTTTCTAAAAAAGTGGCCGTAGCTCTAAAAGAGATTTATAAATGTGATGGTGTTTCAACCAGACAACACAATGAACCTGCTGGGAACCAAGATGTTTGGCATTATCATTTACATATTTTTCCGCGATATACGGGAGACAATTTATATCTCAATCACAAAGATACTTATTGGCCGACTCAAAAAGAAAAACAACCCTATGTTGATAAACTAAAAGACTATTTGTCTAAGGAATAATTCAGAAACAAAAAAATCAATTCGTCCAGTTGCAGGAATTTTAAAAGAGAATATAGTTTAAGTAGGGTTATTTCCGATTATTACCTAGAACACTAATTTATGGGAGCTTCGATCGCGTTTAGCTTTGGCTTTCCGCGTCTAGCACCCACCTAGCTATAAGCTATGGTAATATATCAGAAATAGTCCTAAGAAGAACTCCGCGCTGTGCTTATATTCGGGCGGATTTTTTCTTGTAAATGCGGTAAAATACCAAAATGGACAGAAAAAAACTCTTAAAATCCCTAGTGTATTTAATGTTTTTGATTTTTATAGCGAATTCTTTAGCTCTGAAATTTTATTGGTATTTTTCTATATGGTGGTCTGATATGTTTATGCATTTTTTGGGCGGGTTATGGGAAGGTTTATTTTTTATTTGGTTTTTTTCTATTATAAATTTTTCATTCTTAAAATTGTCGTTAGAGGTGGTGAATTTCAGGCTAATTTATAAAACCGTTTTATTTGTTTTGTTAATTGGAATTTTGTGGGAATTTTTTGAATTTTTCTCTAATAATTATATTGGCCACGATCCCTTTAATGCCCTGGATACTATTTCCGATGTTTTCTTTGATTTAGCCGGAGGAGCTTTTTCTATACTTTATTTTTTCTTTTATTTTAAAAAATTACGCCTATTAAAGAAAATAAGGTATAATCCCAATAATGGAAAAAATTGCTAAAATAACATTTTGCGGGGGAACAGGTTTGGTAACGGGCGCGAATTTCCTTTTGGAAATTGATGGTAAAAAAATTTTGGTTGATTGCGGACTCGTTCAAGGAGTAAAATTGGCTGACGATACCAACTGGGATCCTTTTCTCTACGATCCAAAAGAAATAGATATTCTTTTCGTTACTCATGGGCACGTGGATCATTTAGGCAGAATTCCAAAATTAATAAAGGAAGGATTTCGTGGAAAAATTTATTCTACAGAACCCACTAAAGGACTCGCTGAGCCGATGCTGGAAGATACTGCGGGCATTTTGAGCAAAAATACGGATTTGGGGCTGGACAAAATTTATACTGAGGAGAATATAAAGCTGGCACTTTCACTTTGGCAAGGTTTTGGCTATCATGAGAAAATAAAAATTACCGACAACGTAGAAGTCTGTTTTTTTAATGCCGGACATATTTTAGGTTCCGCTATGATTGAGTTTCTTTACAATGGCAAAAAAATTCTTTTTACCGGAGATTTGGGCAATAGTCCTTCACCTCTCCTTCCTGATACGGAAAAAATTACCGATACGGATTATTTAATAATGGAAAGTGTTTATGGCGACAGAAATCACGAATCAAGAGATGATCGCCAAAGACTTCTGGCTGAAGCAATCCAAGATAATCACAAAAGGAAGGGGACACTGATAGTGCCAACTTTTTCACTGGAGCGTTCGCAAGAGCTTCTCTTTGAACTTGACGCGCTGGTGAAAAATGACCGCATACCTATTATGCCTATTTTTTTCGATTCTCCGCTGGCAATTCGTTTAACTGAAGTTTTTAAGCGGTATAAAAGTTATTTAAATGAAAATGCGCAAAAAGCAATGTCCCCGGGCAATTTTTTATTTGATTTTTCAGGACTTCACAACACTTTAAAATCCGAAGAGTCCCGGTTGATTGTTAGTGTGCCTAATCCAAAAATTGTCATTGCCGGCTCGGGAATGTCTACCGGTGGACGCATAGTGCATCACGAAAAACATTATTTACCGGATTCCAACAACACCCTACTTTTGACCGGATATCAGTCCGTCGGTACTCCGGGACGTTTAATTCAAGAAGGATTGAAAACAGTCCCGATAACAGGTGAGGATGTAATTGTTCGAGCGCATGTTGTGACGATTTCCGGATACTCCGGACACAAAGATTCAAGCGGTTTGTTAAATTTCGTGGAAGACATGCAAAACTCGGTTAAAAAAGTTTTTGTAGTTATGGGTGAACCGAAATCAGAAATGTTTCTGGCTCAGAAGCTAAAAGACAATTTAGGAATTAATGCTTTCGTGCCGGAACAGGGTAGTAGTGTAACACTTGTTTGTTAATAAAAATAAAAATGTTAGTATGATAATATGACAGATTCTTTATTAGGTTTTCCCAATAAGCATGGACACAGCCAGATAAAAATTTGTGTTTCTGGCGCGGCTGAAACCGGTTATTGCGGATTAAATGCATTAGATAAAGCCAAAGAACTTGGACGAGAAGTTGCTCGTCATGGAGCGGTCCTGTTGACGGGGGCTACGACCGGGTTTCCTCTTTGGGTGGCAATGGGAGCCAAAGAAGAAGGCGGAATTTCTATCGGCATATCCCCAGCCTCTTCGGAGCGTGAACACGTAGAGGTTTATAAGCTTCC
>JBBUIX010000016.1:0-9092 GCA_038055115.1 Patescibacteria group bacterium | reverse complement strand
ATGACTTTCTGTCGGTAATCCTTGTCCACCAGCATGCGTTGGATACCCATGAGTGTGGTGCCCGGAGTGTCGAGCAGGGCCAGAATGGTGTTGTTTAAAATATATTCCATTCGAGCGCTCCAGGCATTCGCCCAAATTTTGGTAAAAATACCCATCAGTCCGGAAGCTACCAAATGTTTGTATCGCGGATCAATCAGTTCCAAAACATTAAATCCGACATGATGCTCAGCATCGGCCGGATTAAAATAAACTACATCTTTCGTGCGATGGGGCGGAATAGCGGAAAGAACTCCTTCAATAAGCTCTCCGTGCGGGTCAACCACGCAAACTCCCTCGCCGTTCTTGATATTCTGAATAATCATGTTGAACAAGAGTACGGATTTACCAGTACCGGATTTTCCGAGTACATAAACATGCTGTCGCCTATCTTTGCGCTTGATGCCAAAAAGCTGATTTTTATCCCGAAAAGTCGTCAGCCCAAGATAAGTAACATCTTTATTTATAGGTATTTCCGGCAAGTTTAGAGAATCTCCAGGGTCCATAGATAGTATTTTACAACAAAACAGTAAAAACTAAAAGCCCCACAGGGGCTTTTTATAAATGTTTAACATTTGGTGGAGTTTTTTTAAAAATTATATTACTAGAGAATTTTGCCTTCTTTTTTTAATTTTTCCATTAAAATCCTTATTTTTTCTTCGTTATCTCTTATAATTTGCTCTTTTTTTGTTATTCTTTTTAATTTTGGTTTTTTTGATGAATTTTCGATGGTTTTTGATTTTGGAGTAGACAACGGAATATTTTCCATAGCAGGTAGGCTGTCTGGTGGAAAATGTTCAAGAGCAGATATGATGCCTCTACGAATTGCCAGGACAGGAATATGCTCTCCGCTTAACCATCTATCAACCACAATTGAAGTTGTTCCACCGGTATCTTTTTCTATATAATTCATTATGGGATTTCTACCATGTTTTTTTACAAGGGGATTAAATAAGGCAATGAGTTTAAGTCTTTCTGGGTCTGATTGACGCTCTGGTTCTATTCTTCTAAATTCTTCATTTTTGTTCATAAGGTATTATTATACTAAAAACACATAAATCTAAAAAGCCCCCGACGGGGACTTTTTAGAACCAGAGTTAAATTATGCTTTTGGCGCTTCCTCTTCTCCTTCCTTTTTTTCTTTGAATTCCGCATCCCGAGGCTGATCCCCAGCCGAAGGTCCTGAGCCTGTTGAAGGATCACTTCCAGCTTGCCCCGTCTCAGCGCTAGCCTTACTAATCGCCTCCCCTATTTTTGACATTTCCGCGGAAAGTTCTTCAGTCGCTTTTTTAATTGCCTCGCCATCAGTACCATCTTTTACGCCCCGGAGTATGGTTATTTTTGCATTCACGCTGTCTTTTACTTCCGCCGGAATCTTGGCTTCATTATCTTTCAGAGCTTTCTCGGCAGTATAAATTATCATTTCCGCGGTATTTTTAATCTCGGCATTTTCTTTTTTCTTTCTGTCTTCCTCGGCATGCAGTTCCGCATCGGCCTGCATTTTTTTAATATCTTCTTCTTTGAGTCCGGAACTTGCTTCTATCCTGATGGATTGAGTTTTGCCGGAAGTTTTATCTTTGGCCGCCACATTCAAAATTCCATTTACATCCACATCAAAAGCGACTTCAATCTGAGGCATGCCGCGGGGCGCTGGCGGAACTCCGTCCAGGATAAATCGCCCCAGAGATTTGTTATCGGACGCCATTGGACGCTCTCCCTGCACGATATGTATTTCCACCGAGGTTTGATTATCGGCCGCCGTGGAGAATACTTGAGATTTGGAAGATGGGATAGTTGTATTTCTTTCAATTAATTTCGTAGCCACTCCGCCTAATGTCTCAATACCCAAAGAAAGCGGTATAACGTCAAGCAGTAAGACATCCCGAACATCGCCTTGAAGTACGCCGGCTTGGACCGCAGCGCCCAAGGCCACGACTTCATCGGGATTGATGGACATATTCGGGTCTTTGCCGAAAAGATTTTTAACCGCTTCCACCATCTTCGGCATGCGGGTCTGCCCGCCCACCATGATTATTTCATTTATCTCACTCATTTTAAATGGCGAGGCAGCCAGAGCCCTCTTGGTAATTTCAATTGAGCGGTCAATATATTCTTTGGCGAGAGATTCTAGCGTCGCGCGAGTTATTTTCATCAGCAAATGCTTCGGTCCGGAGGCATCAGAAGTAATGAACGGAATATTGATTTCGGCTTCTATAGTGGTCGAAAGTTCATGTTTGGCTTTTTCGGCCGCTTCTTTCAATCTTTGGTGGGCAAGAGGGTCTTTTATTATATCAATTCCTGAATCTTTTTTATATTCCTCGGCAATCCATTTAATCATTTTTCTGTCTATGTCGCCTCCACCCATATGACTGTCGCCGTCGGTTGATTTCACTTCTATCACATCATCGCCGATTTCAAGCACGGATACGTCAAAAGTCCCTCCGCCGAAATCATAGACAACAATCTTTTCATTTTTCTTTTTATTAAATCCATAAGCCAGAGCGGCGGCCGTCGGCTCGTTAATGATGCGCTTTACGTCCAGCCCTGCGATAGCGCCGGCATCTTTGGTCGCTTTTCTTTGTGCATCATTGAAATAAGCCGGTACGGTAATAATCGCTTCGGTGATTTTTTCTCCCAATTTTGTCTCCACGTCCGATTTAATTTTTTGTAAAATCATCGCGGAAATTTCTTCCGGCCGGTAAAACTTATCCGCCATTTTCACTTTTACTCCGCCATTATCTCCAGTTTCAATTTTAAATGAAGCCGTGGCTCGATCTTTCTGCACTTCCGGGTCATCAAAGCGATGTCCCATATAACGTTTCATTTCGGAAATTGTATTTTCCGGATTGGTAACTGCTTGCCTCTTGGCCAAAAGACCGACAATCCGGTCGCCATTTTTTGCAATCGCCACCACCGAAGGTGTTGTGCGATTTCCTTCTACGTTCTCAATAATTTTCGGCGCGCCTCCTTCAATGACGGCGACGGCCGAATTTGTTGTACCTAAATCTATACCTATTATTTTTGACATATATTTTAAATAATTATTAATAATAAATTTAATAAAACCATTATATACTATGCCTAATTTTTTGCAAGTTTTTCGTGGTCACGAAATACTTGTCAAAAGGTAATATATATTATAATATATATGGGTATGTCAAGGAAAATGGACTATTCCAAGAAAATATTGAGAATTTTAGGCGAAAAAACAGCTATTTCCCTGCCCGCCCTCACGAAAAATGTTCGGGAGCAGGCGGGCCTGCCTGAATTTAATAAAGACTCATTCTACGCTATCACCCGCTCTCTAAAAGGACTAAAAGATGCTGGACTGATAGAACAAATTCTATCTCCGCAAAACGAATATGCGCGCCTGACGAAAGAAGGAAGAAAAAAAATGCATTGTTTGGAATTAGATAGCGATACAACTCTTGTGAACACTTCCTGGGATGGATTTTGGAGAATTATTCTACTGGATTTGCCGGAAAACAGAAAAAATGAACGTGAATCTCTGCGCTATCTTCTAAAAAAAGCCGGCTTCGTCTGCCTGAAAAATTCCGCCTGGATTTCCCCTTTCCCTTTTGAACATTTATTTACGAATATAAAAAAAGACCTCGGCCTGACAACCGAGATGATGATTATCGTCACCGAGTTCATAGACGAAGAAAGTAAAAAAGTTTTATTTGAAACTTTTGGAAAATAGAAAAGACTAAGCTATATTTTGTTTATAACATTCTTCGCAGGCGATTTTCTTATAATTCCACTCCGGCGGATAGTAAGCACTTATATCTTTTTGGCAGTAAATACATTTATATGGATATGATTGTAAAACAGTTAAATATTCCAGTTGTTTTTTTGTTCGCACATCAAAATGATATCGCGGAAGCGGAATATTATTTTCTCTATAAAAAGTGAGTTCATTCTGGGCAATATTAAAACGCCAGCCGGTCTCCGGACAGATAAGCGCTTCTTTTATAATAGTGTCAGGAACATCTTCTATGGAATCGGGCAATTTGTCTGTCGGCATCCCCTCCATATGACTTTCATCAATGTCTTCCCAGAAACCGCCAAGTTTCAGAATATCTTCTTTTTTGGTTTCCGGAAAATATAAAAAACTGGTGGAAAAATTAAAAGGCCCGGCACTCATAGAAAAAGGCAAGAACAGACCATATTCTCCTCTCTTTTTCATGTCAGAAATAATTTTCTCACGCAAAATTTCATATTCCTCTTTGGTGTATTGTTTATTTAAAATACAATATTTCTTTTTTTTAAGACCAACACAACCGAAACAATATTCACATTCAATGCATAAATCCAAATATTCAGAATATCGCGAAGAAGACCAATTAGAATATTTAAGAGCATAACTATTCACACAACAACTACAATTACCCAGCAATTCAGAATACCAGCAACCATTCGCGTCAATGTCTGATTTTTGTTTCATTCCTCTTATGCAATTATAACAATCTTCAGACTCGTTGATCGTATTGCAATTATGACAATTTTTACAATCCAGTAAATAATCTCCGTCAGAATTATAGATTTTTAGGTTAAAATTCGGTCTATGAACTACGTCATTCTTAATTATTTCCTCAAAATGTTTTTTAAAAGGCTGAATGGATTTATACGAACCAAGCTTAAGTGTTTTAATTTTCTTATTATATTCTTCTTGTGAATATTGAACATTTTCTAGGCAGTATGATTTATTGCGTAAATTCCAGCACATAAAGCAATTTTGGCAATTACGGCAATCATATAAAAAGTAAGAATCGATACAATCACGAGAATGTTTGGAATAAAAAAGTTTATATGAATGATGGCATTCTGAAACGTCATAACACTTTTCACAGTTAAAACAAATTGTCGCGTCAATAGAATTTTTAACCCATAAATTTCTATATGAATAAAATAAATCCTCACAATGCTCCATTGAACGTGATAAATAGCAATTCTTGGAATTCCAGACATCATCACACCAATCACACATGGTATTGTTGGTGCCATTTTGATGCGGATGAGGCACTTTTTCCTGAAGATTCTGTAATTGTTTTAAAAACGGCAAAGCGAAATTATAATTCATTCCATAATGCATGGCATCCCATTTATCACTATACCATTCTATGGAAGTATAAATTGGATATCTATTCTTCTCCGGCAAGACTGTAATCAAGCTTTCTCCCGAAAGATCTGATTTGCCTTTGTGAAATTTTCCAAACATCCAAAAAGATAAATGCAGTTTTATCCGGCAGAAGAAGCACAGTGTCGGTAATTCAATGTCTACTTTTCCATACAAAGCCAGCTCTTCTTTTGAAATTGTGAAGTTTTGTTTACAGTGTTCGCAATTTTTAGTTTGCTCCATCTTTGTATTCATACACATTCACTCTCGCCGGGCGTATAACACGCTCGCCCAATTTGTAGCCTTTTTGAATAACATTTGCAACCGTATGTTCCTGTTCTTTTTTATCTGTCTCAATCGTATCTATGGATTGGTGAATATTTGGATCAAAAATTTCGCCCACTTCCCCTACCGCCTTGACTCCATATTCTTCAAAAATTGTATTCATCTGCGTGTAAATGTGCTCAACTCCTTTGCGCCAGTTTTCGTCAACTTTCTCCCAGGCTTCCTTGTTGGTAAAAGCCATATTAAAACTGTCAATTACGGAAAGAAAGCGGGTTAAGATCCGTTCGCGCACACTTTCCGAAAAATGCATCTTCCTTTCATCCTCTTGTTTGCGATAATTGGCGAACTCTGCCCGTTCTTTTTGCCAGCCAGTCAAATATTCCTCTTTTTCTTTAGTGGCTTGTTTCAAAGAGTTTCTTAATTTTTTTAAGGTTTTCTTTAAATCTTCCTCTCCATCATCGTTGAACTCAAATTCAAGGACTTCAGAATCATCTGACTCAACAGAATCAACCCGAGCAGCCTCGAGGGGCTTGTTGTCTTCTTTTTTTTCTTCTTCGTCCGACATAAAAATAATATAGCACGAAAAACACACTTTGAGAATGGTGGTCAGATCACGTCTTCCGTTATTTTCGGCTCACCAAAAGGTTCGCACCGAAAATTTTCTCTTGCACGAAATCTCAGTAAACGCTAAGCAGTTAGCGTTTACTCCATTGTGGCGCTTTTCTTGCCTTTTTCAATCCGAATTTTCTGCGTTCTTTTACTCTAGGATCGCGTTTAAGATAGCCTAGTGTTTTTAAATTTCCGCGCAAGTTTATGTCTGACGCCACTAGAGCTCGAGAAAGTCCGTGACGAATTGCCTCCGCTTGAGAATGAATTCCGCCGCCCGATACATGCACTTCTACACCCCATTTTATATCTGACTTGGTTCCACCGGCCGGTATCCCTTTCATTATCGGATCTAAAATTAAACGACGCTGGTCTTCTGTTTTAAAATACTCTTTGGCATCTTTTCCGTTTACAATAAAATGAGCTTTACTGGACTCTGAAATGCGCACTCTGGCAGTTGAAGTTTTGCGTCTTCCTACTGCTTCAATATATTTTTCTTTCGTCGTATTTTTTTCCATATTATTTAGTCTTCAATCTTTAGGT
This sequence comes from Patescibacteria group bacterium, assembly GCA_038055115.1. Taxonomy (GTDB): domain Bacteria; phylum Patescibacteriota; class Minisyncoccia; order Phycocordibacterales; family UBA9973; genus UBA9973. Next base: position 2,506 of record JBBUIX010000016.1, on the reverse strand, counting down.
TTTTCATCATAATTCTGCGCAATTTATTTCCCGGAAGCATTTGAAATATTGCGAGTCTGACCAATTCTTTTAATCCCTTTTTTTCTGCTGTTTCCGTACCTTTTAAAATACGAAGTCCGCCCGGAATACCGGAATATCTGGTATGATAAATCTCTTCTAGTTTCTTGGCAGTGATACGAAGCTTAGAGGCGTTGATCACTTTGACAGGAAAACCGGAGTAAATATTCCGCTCAAAAGTTGCCTTGGTTTTGCCCATTAATGACATAGCAACTTCACTAGCTACTCTGCCTAAAGTTCTTCCGGCTGCATCTATTGTTTTTATTCCTCTGGCTTCTATTTTCATTATGTTTTTCATACTAAATCATTTAAAAAAATTACACAAATTCTATTATAGCCATTGGCGCGCCATCCGATTTTCTGGTCCCTAATTTTAAAACTCTTGTATATCCTCCCTTTTTGTCCGCGTATCTCGGAGCTAAAATTTCAAAAAGTTTTTTCACTTCAGAACTGCGGTTAGAGAGCTTGGAAATAATTAATCGGCGAGTCGCTAAATTGCCTTTCTTGGCACGAGTTACAAGTTTCTCTATAAAGGGCCGCAATTCCTTGGCCTTCGGCTCGGTCGTTTTTATTTTTTCACGCACAATCAAATTAAGCGCCAGAGAATTGAGCAATGCGCGCCTTTCCATTTTGCCTCGGCCGAATTTTCTTTTACTGTTGTGGTGTCGCATATATTATTCTTTTAAATTAAGCCCAAATTTATTTAAAACTTTTTTGATTTCCGTAATTCCCTTCTCGCCGATACCTTCAACTTCAAGCAAATCTTCCCTCTTCTTTCGAGCCAAACCTCCAAGTGTTCGAATATTTGCGGAAGTCAGCGCGTTTAGTGTCCTGGTGGAAAGATCCAAACTGTCTGTACGGGTCTTCAGAATATCAGCAAAGTCATTACTTTTCTTCTCATCTTTTTCTTCACTTTTATCTTCTTCCTTGGATGTCTTTTTTTCAATTTTTATTTCTTCTTCCGGCTCTTTGAAATCAATAATAGCTTTTAGTTGATTTATCATGATTTCAATGGAGCGTGAAAGTGCTTCGCGGGCCGTTAAGGTGCCATCTGTTTCAATGGAAATTCTTAAGCGATTATGGTTTGTCTTGTCCCCCACACGCATATTCTCAACTTCATAAGAAACTCGACGAATTGGAGTAAAAATTGCGTCAACTGCAATTGTACCGACATCAACTTTTTCTTTCTGTAAAATTTCTTTTGGAATAAAACCCAAGCCTTTTTCAATTTTCATTTCTATATTCAAATTTACTTTGCCGGTAATTTCAGCTATATGAAGTTCAGGATTTAAAATTTCCACCTGTCCGCCGGTTTTTATATCTCCCGCCAAAACTTCCTTGGGCCCCTTGATAGAAAGTGATACTGTCTGAGGTTCATCTGAAAGCATTTTAAAACGAGTTTTCTTTAAATTCAAAATCATTACAATCACGTCCTCTTTAATTCCGTCCATTGTTTGAAACTCGTGCGTCACTCCATCAATCTTAATAGAAACAATACTAGCCCCCGGCAATGAAGAAAGAATTATTCTCCTCAAGCTGTTGCCCAAAGTATGGCCGTATCCCGGATACAGACCATCTATTTCAAATACTCCTTTATTACCTTCTTCCAAAACAATGCGAGGCTTAGAAGGCATAATTATTTTATATTCAGGCATAATTTTTTATAAAAAGTTAGCTTTTAAAATTTAATAATAAATAAATAAATTAACGACTGTAAAACTCCAGCACAGCGTTAAGGTCAAGGAAGGTTTCGATATTTTTTGGTTTGGCCAAAATTTTTCCTTCCATATTGCCCAAATCAAATGAAACCCAGGCCGGACTATTGTAATCTTTCAACTTATCTGTCAGATTTTCAAAAATTTTCTTGCCCTTACTTCCTTCGCGAATTTTTATAATATCCCCCAGTTTTAATTCATATGATGGAATAGTGATCCTATGATTATTGACAATAAAATGTCCATGGGAAACCATTTGTCTGGCAGCCCGTCTGCTAACCCCAAGACCCATCCTATAAATCACATTATCAAGGCGCGATTCAAGATTTTCATAAAGCTTCTCAGCCGTGCCAGCGCCCTTAATATGAGAAACCTTCTGAACATAATTGGAAAGTTGACGCTCGGATATGCCATACGAAAAACGCACTTTCTGCTTTTCTAGAAGCTGCGCCCCATACTCGGTAGGAGCCTTTGGACGACGTCCGGAGGGTAGAGATCCCTTCGCCGATGAAGAAAATTTAGGAGTTTGACATTTATCATAAACTCCCGGACCTAGTCTTCTGCAAATTTTGAATTTTGGTTTAGATATCATTTATTAATTAACAATTATTAATTCGTAATCATTTTTATTTATACTCGTCTTGGTTTCTTGGCTTGGGGCCCATTGTGGGGTACTGGTGTCGCATCTAATATAGAAGTAATCTCAATACCATGGGCCATAAAAGCTCTAATGG
>JBBUIX010000015.1:0-1451 GCA_038055115.1 Patescibacteria group bacterium | reverse complement strand
GCCTTGCGAGATGCCTCTTCTCTATCCCGCTATAAAATTATTTTATATTATATTGAATAAATATGCAAGTTGTTTTTGTGCTTGTATAATTATTATACCTATGATACAATATTGTATATGTCTAAGTATGAGTTAAAAGCAAAAGTTCAAGCACTAAGAAGGGAAGGAATTTCAGTTAATGAAATTAAAGATCAACTTGGGATTTCCAAAAGCACAGTTTGTTTTTGGTGTAGAGAAATAGTTCTAACAGAAGTTCAATATAAAAAAATAAAAAAAGAACATATTTTAAGAACACAAAAGGGTAGACTTATTGGTGCTCAAATGAATAAAAATAAAAGACTTGACGCCATTAATCTAGCTGATGTTTGGGGAAGAAAGATGATTAAGAAAATTTCAAAAAGAGAGTTGTTGTTAATTGCCACTGCTTTGTATTGGAGCGAGGGTTCAAAAAGTGATCGCACATCAGGTTTTATATTTGTGAATTCAGACCCAGAAATGATATTGGTGATGAAATTATTTTTGATTGAAGTTTTAAAGATACCTTCTAAAGATATTGTTTGTTCAATTCAAATCAATAGAATTCATGAAAAAAGGATAGAAAAGGTCTTGAGTTTTTGGAAAAAACTGCTACACTTGCGTAATAGTCAGTTTAGAAAGCCCTATTATGTAAATACGAAAATTAGTAAGGTGTATGATAATTACGAAAATTATTATGGTATATGTAGGCTAGTGATAAGGAGAGGAATGAACTTGAAATATAAAATGCTTGGTTTAATTAAAGCAGTAAAGGGTGATATTTTGCCGGTGTAGTTTAATGGTAAAACAGAGGACTCATAAGCCTCAGTCAGTGGTTCGATTCCACTCCCCGGCACAAAAAACACTTTGAAATTATACGATTTTATGTATAATACTAAAGGTTCTTATTTATATTTAGAAAGAAAGAAGAAACAGTTTGATGAATATATAAAGAATATGCGGCTGTAGTTCAACGGTAGAATACTCCCCTGTCACGGGAGAGGTCGTGGGGTCAGCACCCATCAGCCGCGCATCAATAAACGAACCATTCTCTAGCGCATCATAACTTGACATTTTTCTTATTATCATTTATTATACATAAAGATTCCGCGGGTCGTTCTGAAACGCCGGCGGACTAGATTCTAGTCCTTTATCCGCGTTTACACGCCGACTAGCGGGTTTGCGAGCAACCAGGAGTTCCTGGGCGAAGTCCCCGAGCCGGTAACACTGATTCTCACCGGCGCCGGGCTGTGTGTGCTCGGTGCGTTCAAGCGACCGCGACCGTGGAAGCGCCGGACAACCGCCTAAGGATGGCGGCGAGAAGACCATCCAAGAATATAAAGGCGGCGCAAGATCGCCTATGAAGCGAACAATCAAGAAAACCACAATCGTGGCGGGGCGTGCGACTCAGCAGAGTTGCGCGCCCTTTTTCGTTG
>JBBUIX010000014.1:0-6077 GCA_038055115.1 Patescibacteria group bacterium | reverse complement strand
CGTGCCGAATTCCATATCAATTATTTCATCCTTGATAATCGTAGCTTCAATCGGCCCATTTATCCATTCTACCGTTATTTTTTGGCCTTGTTTCCAATCTTTATATCGCTTATCATCTGGATGCATAACCACATATTTATCGCCAAATTTTGTTTCAGGTCGGGCGGTGCCTATTTCAAATGGTCCATATTTCAATGTGTAAAATTTGTTTTTTCTTTCTTCGTAAACTATTTCATCATCAGAAATTACTGTTTGGCCTTTCGGATCCCAATTTACGATTCGAGATCCTCTATAAATAAGGCCATCATCATACATTTTTTTAAAAGCAGTTTTCACGGCAATGTTGCGTGTTTCATCCAGAGTAAAAGCTTCGCGAGACCAATCAAGCGATGCGCCCATTTTTCGAAGCTGGCTTACTATTGTTTTTCTGCTGCCATCTACAAATTCATCAACCCGCTGTAAAAATTTTTCCCGCCCGATATCTTTTTTCTTCAAGCCTTCTTTTTCAAGAATTTTTGTAACTTTTGAGTCTGTGGCTATTGCCGCATGATCAGTCCCAGGAAGCCAGAGGGTTTTTTTGCCCTGCATTCTGTTGTAGCGAATCATTGTGTCTTGCATAGAATCTTCCAGGGTGTGGCCCAAATGAAGCACACCAGTAGCGTTTGGCGGAGGGAGGACTATGCAAAATGCCTTGTCGTAGTTTTTTTTATTTGTCTCTTTGTTTGAAGCCCATTCTGGTCTATTGTCCGGATTAAAAAAACCGCTCTCTTCCCAAAGTTTATAAATTCTTTCTTCAGTTGTTTTAGGGTCGTAGGGCTTGAGCAGTTTTTCGTCCATACTTAAATAATATCATATTAAAGCCTTAAATTACCAATCGCTTTGATACTGTCTATTTTAGGAGTTTTCTTTTTGTTTTTCATATAATTCAAATATCCGGCAATGCCGATCATTAAAGAATTGTCCGAAGTAAGTTCTTTTACCGGGAAAAGCAGTTTTATTTTTCTCCCTGTGATTTTTTTTATTTCACTTTTTAAATGTTTATTGGCAGAAACTCCTCCAGCCACTATGAGAGTTTTTATTTCATATTCTTCAATCGCTTTAGCTGTTTTATAAACCAGGCATTCAATAGCGGCGTTCTCAAATTCCAAGGCAATTTTTGATTTCATTTCTTTGTTTAATGGACCGATTTTTTTAATTAAATAAAGCACGGCTGTTTTTAGTCCCGAAAAAGAGAAATTAAAATCTTTAGATTTTAACATTGGGCGAGGTAAGGCAAAAGAAAAACCAAGCTTCTCCGGTGACTCAGCATGAGAAGGACTAGAAGATTTTTTATGGTCTGGCTGGGATAGGGACCCAGAGAACCGAGGACCTAAAAAATTTTCTAGTCCTTTGAAATGCTTTCTGGCTTCTTCCGCTAATTTTGAAATTTCTGGTCCGCCCGGATAGGGAAGATCGAGCATTCTTGCCACTTTATCAAAAGCTTCGCCTGTCGCATCATCTAAACTCTCGCCTATAATCTTGTATTGCATCCACCCGCCTAGACTCGCTCTAGTCGAGGCTGGTTTTTTAGTAAGTACTAATTGAGTGTGGCCGCCGGAAACCAAAAGAGATAATATTGGAAATTTTACTTTGGGAATTATAAATTTTCCTTTACTTTTTCCAAAAACAGAAAGTATATGCCCTTCCATATGGTTTACGGGTATCAGAGGAACATCCCACTTTTTTGCCAATTCTTGCGCAAAAGTTATTCCTGTCCAAAGCGCGATTTCCAGCCCCGGACCATGAGTGACAGCTATGACATCCACAGGTTTTTTACTTTTATTTAATTTTGCTTCCCCTAATGTTTTTTCCAAAATAATCGGTAAATTTTTGATATGTTCCCGTTTGGCGAGCATCGGATAAACTCCTCCGTATGGAATATGGGTTTCTATTTGCGAATTTGAGTTATTTGCTAAAATTTTAAAAGTGGCACCTTGTGTGCCTCCTTTTGCCTCTATTATGCTTATTCCCGTGTCATCGCAGGATGTTTCTATGCTTAAAATTTTCATACAGTATGATATTTTTTAGGATGTAATTTCCTGAACTCACTTTTTGAGGGTATTGGTATTCCACACCAATCAGCACTGGGTCTTTCTCCCTTAGTAAAAAGAGTAATGTGTGTAAATTGTGTCGGAATATGACTATTAAGTAAAGTGTTTAATTTTTCATAAAAAACATAAATATCTGGCATTTCAATTGTTCTAATATACGATTTTCTATGTTCTAAAATTTTTGAATTTCCATAATAAAATTTTCTATTTATAGAATAGATTTCTTTTTGTATATATTGCCACTTTAAATTTTTTAGGATACTTTTTAATTTTATTATCTTTTGCTTCCTTTCTTTTATAGAAAATTTATATAAAGCATTTTTAAATTTTCCTGCACTACTTATAATAGTTATATGTCTTTTTGCTTGTTCTTTAAACCCCTTCTTTTTTGCTACTAATTTCAAATTACCATAATCTACTTGGCTTATATTTAATTTAATACCACATAAAAAATCTTTTCTTAGAACTGGTTTTCTGGGTGTGATTATGATTTTTTTATTCATGTAATTTTCTAGTGCGCGGTGAGGGGATTGAACCCCCGGCCTACTTTACGTCAAAAAGTCGCTCTACCACTGAGCTAACCGCGCGTGTTTTTCAATGTTTTTTCACAGAACTTCCTTCCAATATATACCAGTTTTCTTTGTATCGCAATATTACCGCAATCAATTACACACACTCCTTTATAGTCTGGATAAGTAATTTTCCCGATAGTTCTTTTGTCTATTGAGACAGATTTAAACCTACTAATCGGAGCTTTTAATTCTTTTGCCCAATATTTTTTAATTAATTCCGCATTTTGATCAGCACGGATATGTAGTTCAAATCTGATTTTTTTGATATCTACCCTATATATATTTAGCATTATTTTTAGAAAAAACTTTAGTATTAATGGATCGGAATTCCCCATACCAGTTTTTGGTGATTTTTTAAATCCTTCACCCAGATATAAAAGTGCAAGCGCTAATTCAATAGTTTCATTGTTGTTGCTAATTTTTTTTAGAATTGCATCAGCCTCATTTTCTGCGAGTTTTAATCTAAAGGTTTTTTGTTTGTTATGCCAAATAACAGCCTCTTTTCTTGCATTTACTAAAGCTTTTTTGTACTTGTTTTCAAGTAATTTATATTGTGATTTAGTAAGCCTTATATTTTTTAACCAACCGCTAAGAGTAGAACGGGGAACACCTAACAATATTTCAATATTTCTAATAGATTTTCCTTGTTTTCTGAGAAATATTGCTTTTGGTTTTAATTTGAACCACTTAGACTTCATTTCTTAATTATAATATCAATGGTTCAAATAAGCAAGTTTTTTCTACTGCATTTTTTCTTTAATTCTTTCAAGGGCCAAGATAAAAGCGCCCATACGCAGATGTGTTTTATGTTCTTCCGCTTTTTCAAATATTTTTTGAGCGGCGTCATTCATCAAGGGCAAGAGTTTTTCAAAAACTTCTTTTTCCGTCCAATGCTCGTTTTTCAAATTCTGTTTCCATTCAAAATAAGACACTGTTACGCCTCCCGAATTGGCCAAAATATCCGGCACGACAGGAATGCCTTTTTTAAATAAAATTTCATCGGCCTCCGGACTTATCGGTCCGTTGGCAAGTTCTAATATCGCTTTAGCTTTTATATTATTCGCATTAGCTTCGGTAATAACATTTTCAAATGCGGCCGGAATAAGAAGGTCGCAGGGGAGTTCTAATAATTCCGTGTTTGTAATATTTTTTGCTCTCGGAAAGTCTTTCAAGCTGCCGGTGTTTTTCTTATGAGCTTCAACTTTTTCCAAATCTAAGCCATCCTCTTTTACTATTGCGCTTTTTGAATCAGATACAGCTATTACCGTATGTCCATTTTCAGCAAAAATACGCGCCGCATTTCCGCCCACGTTGCCGAAACCCTGGATCGCAACTTTGCATTTTTCCGGAAGTCCAATTTGCGCACGCAATGAATCAAAAACATAAAATCCGCCGAGCCCCGTGGCCTGGCCTCGGCCCTGCGAGCCGCCGTTTTCAATCGGTTTGCCGGTAAATGTCGCCTTGGTTTTGTCTCCGGTAATTTTTTCAAACTCGTCTGCCATCCAAGCCATTATCTCGGGCGTAGTATTCACATCCGGCGCGGGCACATCTTTATGTGGTCCTAATATGTCCGCGAGTTTTCTTACCCATCCGCGCGAAAGTCGTTCCAGCTCAGCTTTAGACAATATTTTCGGGTCAACAGTTATTCCTCCCTTGCCTCCGCCCATCGGAATTCCCGCCACTGCGCATTTAAGCGCCATCCAAAAAGCGAGCGCTTTTACCTCATTTATTTCGGTATCAGGGTGATATCTTATTCCTCCTTTATAAGGTCCCAAGGCATTATTGTATTCCACTCTATAGCCCTCAAAGATTTTTAACGAACCATCATCCATTTCGACGGGAATTGAAACTCTAATATCCCGGTCGGGTTGGCGAAGACGAGCAATAAATTCATCGCCAAAATTTTTAATTTTAGCAACTTTGTCTAACTGCGCCATTGCGTTTTGAAAAGGATTTTGCATATTTTTATTATATAGCGAATCTTTCTAATATTCCAAGCTCGGCCAGAGTATTAGCGCCCATTGCTTCGTAAGGCTCTATATCTATTGATTCTGTTTCGGTGCCATTAGTTGTCGCTATTGTTATTAAATCGGTTAAATAATATTCTTTTTGCGCATTATCGTTTTTAAGTATTTCGAGCTTGCTCCAGAGCCAAAGAGCATCAAAACAGAAATAACATGGATTTACCTCGGTTACTTTTATTTCCTCGTCGCTGGCGTCTTTAAATTGGATGTCTTTTATAATTTCCCCATTTTTATTTCTTATGATTCTGGAAAAATTTACAAAACTAATCCGCCAATCTTTAAAATCTTTTAATTTAACTGTGGCCATAGTTATTTTTTTCCCGGACTTGATATGTTTTTCATTTATTTTTTTAATGGTTTCAGCGCTTATAAAAGGATGGTCTCCATATAAAACTATAATATTTTTCGCTTTGCCTTCTAAACAATCTTTTGCCAAGCCGACCGCGTGCCCTGTTCCAAGCTGGTGTTCTTGATTTATATATTGGTATTTATTTCCGAATTCTTTTATTATCAATTCTTTTTTATAACCGACCACAATGATGGGTTTTTCGTCAATTCCCGATTCTTCAACCGATTCCAGCACATATTTAAGCATTGATTTGCCTTTCACTGGTGCGAGAACCTTCGGCAGGTCGCCTCCCATTCTGGTGCCTTTTCCCGCAGCCAGAATTATTATTTTTGTTTTTTCTTTTTCGGCCATGTCTGAGGATTATACACTAAAATTGGCATTTTTCAATTTCTTATACCACCAATACTCTTTTGCGCTTACTTGGTATAATAGAGATATGGGCAAAGAGATAAAAAATTGCCAGAATTGCAAAAAGGACTTTACTATAGAGCCGGAAGATTTTGACTTTTACGAAAAAATAAAGGTGCCAGCTCCGACTTGGTGTCCGATGTGTCGTTTTCAGCGCCGCGCTATTTTCCGAAACGAAAGAAAATTTTTTCGTAATATTGATGCCCACACCGGAGAACCGCTTCTGTCGCTTTTCCCGAAAGAAGCCCGATTCCCGATTTACCAAGATATTTTTTGGGCTGGAGACGGCTGGGATCCGTTTTCTTATGGACAAGAATTTGACCGCCGCCGCCCGTTTTTGGCCCAAATCAAAGAATTAAGCCGGAAAGTTCCCAGGTATCGGTCCAGCGTGGTTAATATGGTTAGGAGTGATTATTGCGCCAATGCTTCAGATTTGAAAGATTGTTATTTGATGTTCAATTCAAACTTTACGGAAGACAGCGCTTACGGTAACGGTGTTGATTTTTCCAAATACTGCTTTGATAATTCACATATTCAAAATTCGGAGAAATGCTATGAATCTTTTTGGCTAACTAAATGTTACGAAACGCACTTTTCTTCTTTATGTGATGAGTGTGTTTCGGTCTGGTTTTCA
>JBBUIX010000013.1:0-3641 GCA_038055115.1 Patescibacteria group bacterium | reverse complement strand
ACTAAGCAGGAAAAAGTTTCAGCGCAAGACCAGCAAAAATTTTGTCTGACGGATGAAGAAGTTGTGAAGCTGGCAAAATGGTGTCTGGAAATAGAAAAATATTTTTCAAAAAAACACGGTCATTATCAGCCAATGGATATTGAGTGGGCCAAAGACGGAAAAACAGGGGAACTTTTCATTGTACAAGCGCGTCCTGAGACAGTTCGTTCTGGAGAAGATAAGAATGTTCTGAAAGAATATCAACTAAAAAAATCCGGCAAAGTATTAGTAAGCGGTATTGCCGTCGGTTCAAAAATTGGCAATGGCAAGGTTCGAATTTTAAAAAGCGCAAAGAATATAAGTGTATTTAAGAAGGGAGAGGTATTGGTAACAGAAATTACCGACCCTGACTGGGAACCAATTATGAAAATTGCGAGCGCTATTGTAACGGACAAAGGCGGACGCACTTCTCATGCGGCTATTGTATCTCGGGAGCTTGGTATTCCTTGCATTGTGGGGTCAAATAATGCGACTAAAGCGCTGAAGAACGGACAAGACGTAACAGTGGATTCCTCAGGGGGTCAGGTTGGCAACGTATATGAAGGTATTATTCCTTTTGAAATAAAAGAACATCATTTGGATAAAATACCACAACCAACAACAAAAATTATGGTTAATATCGGTTCTCCAGACGAAGCTTTTAAGAGTTATCATCTTCCGGCAGAAGGAGTAGGACTGGGCAGATTGGAGTTTATAATCGCTTCCCATATTCGTCTTCACCCGAATGCATTGATTGATTACAAAAAATTAAAGGAAGGTAAAAAAACTTCTGTCATAAATAAGGTATTAAAAGAGATTGAAAATCTAACGCCTTTATATAAGGACAAGAGAGAATATTATATTGAAAAACTTGCTTTAGGAATTGCTAAAATTGGCGCGACATTTTATCCGCACAAAGTTATTATTCGTTTCTCTGATTTTAAAACAAACGAATATCGTACGCTCGTTGGTGGTAATTTATATGAACCGCATGAAGAAAATCCGATGTTGGGCTGGCGCGGGGCTTCTCGTTATTATGATCCGAAATTCAAGGAAGCTTTCGGTCTTGAGTGTAAAGCCATGAAAATCGTACGAGGAGACATGGGACTTACAAATGTTATTCCAATGATTCCATTTTGCCGAACTCCCGAAGAAGGCAAGAGTGTGGTTGAAGTGATGAAAGAATACGGACTGGATCGTTCAAAAGACAACTCACTTAAAATTTATGTGATGTGCGAGATTCCTTCAAATATTCTTCTGGCGGATGAATTTCTTGAAATTTTTGACGGTATGTCGATTGGGTCCAATGATTTAACCCAGCTTACTTTGGGATTAGATCGCGATTCCGGTATTGTGACCCATATTGCAAACGAAAATAATCCTTCGGTTAAAAAACTCATATCTGAAATTATCCATAAATGTAAAGAAAAAAATAAATATATAGGCATTTGCGGACAGGCGCCCTCGGACTATCCTGAATTTGCAAAATTTCTAGTGGAAGAGGGAATAGAAAGCATGTCGCTCAATCCCGACACAGTTATCAAAATTATCATGGCGCTCGGTGAGAAAAAAAATTAATTTAATTTGTGCGGGATACGGTAATCGAAACCGTGCCTAATCCTTGGGAAGGACTCATTCTACCACTAAACTAATCCCGCATGTATAAAATATATCTTTAATCTACTCACTTGACAAGTATGCTATAATAGAGATATTAATAAATAATTTTAAATCGCGCCTGGCTCGGTTTTATTAAATCATATGAAAAATGTGACCATTTATTCAACCCCAACTTGTCACTTTTGCCACATGGCAAAGGATTTTTTTACAGCCAATGGTATTGTTTATACGGAATATAATGTCGCCAGCGATATTGAAAAAAGAAAAGAAATGATGGAAAAAAGCGGACAAATGGGCGTGCCGGTTATAATCATCGGCGACGAGCTCATGGTGGGTTTTGATAAGCCTAAAATATCTAAATTGCTGGGTCTTTAATTTTGTGTCTTCGGCAGGAATCGAACCTGCAATTACTCCTTAGGACGGAGTCGTTATATCCATTTAACTACGAAGACTATACATATAATTTAACATATAAAGAGCTCTTTTGGAATTGGTATTTTTACTTGTTTATGTTAAAATGGCGTGATGAATCCTAATCTTAATCCTAATCTTAAGTTTTATCCCGAGAGAAGAGCCTCAAGTCTGGAAGAAAGAATTGTTTATCAGACTTTTCAAGAATCAATAAGAGCCGGCTCTTGTAAAGTGCAAGAATTGCATATTGCTCATAAACAGGAATTAATTACTTCAGAACAATGTATTTCATTGTTATTTTTACTTGCGGAAGAACTTGAAAAAAGGGCCAGTATTGATGTTCTGACTAAGGTATTAAACCGTGCCTTCTTGGAACCCGATTTAGAAGGGTTAATTAGAGAATTAAATTCCGATATAGAAAAACGCAGATTGCCTATACAATCGGTTATGGTTATTTTTTTGGATATAAGGAGATTCAAAGATTTAAACGATAATCACGGTGGTCACAAGGTAGGTGACCGAGCACTAGTCACCGTGGCAGAACGTTTAAAAAACGGAACCAAGAGACAAGATATGATATTTCGGGTAGGTGGCGATGAGTTTGTAGTATTATTACCGATAACAGATAATAATCCCCAACTACTAGAGACAATTTTTGAGAGAATTAGAAATAGCGTAAATACCAATTTATCAGTTGAGGACCATAAGGGCGTTAGTATTCCATTTTCAGTTTCTATGGGGTTTGAGGTGTTAAATAAGGGAGACAGCGCAACCGCTGTGGAATTGCTTGCTAAAGCTGACGGAAAAATGTATGAGGAAAAGAATAGAACAAAAAATTAATCAATGAGTCTATTTAGAAATCAGAGACATTCCTTTTATTTTCTGAAATATCGTGCTAGAATGTTACAGTGGATCCTGAATCCAAAAAGTTATTGGAAGAGACCTTTGCTTTAGCGCAAGAGAACAATAAAATGCTTCACAAGGTCAGGAGCGTTCAAAAATGGGCAACCTTTTGGCGGACGCTCAAAATAGTTGTGGTAATTGGAATCGCGCTTGGATCATTTTATTATTTAGAGCCGTATCTGAATAAAATAGCGGATTTGTACAATTCAATTTCCGGTACGGGGCAAAAATTGAACGAGAGTGGTGGTTCTTTTCAGGATTTATTAAAAAAATTTCAAAATTAAGCCTGGGTAGCTCAGTAGTAGAGCATTTCCCTGAAGAGGAAGTGGCCGGGTGTGCGATTCACCCCCCAGGCACAAAAACGAAGCTTGCGACCAAAAGCTTTTTAGATTGATCTAACCTTGACGGTATTTTTCTTTTCCTTATCTACTTTTTTTATTTTAATTGTGATAAGGCCATGTTTTTTTGTTATTGCGCGTTGATTTATTTTCTACCCATCGCTCCCGCGTTAGTGGAAGTTTTCTCATCGTTACCCATTATTTTCTTTCTAATCAAGCGATGTCATTTTTTCATGTTATATCGTTTGGAATCGACCACAAATCCACTAATAATATTTTTTAATAGCTTTCGATTGTCCGCCCGGCCGATTACTTGGCCGTTATTATTCTGGTTATTATTTTGTGTTAGCT
>JBBUIX010000012.1:0-4127 GCA_038055115.1 Patescibacteria group bacterium | reverse complement strand
CCAAGACTGGTTTTGTAAATCCACGGCCTATTCAAGACCAAGCTATTCCTTCAGTTATGGAAGGCAAAGATGTCTTTGGCATGGCAAATACCGGTACCGGCAAAACGGCGGCTTTTCTTCTGCCTTTGATTGAAAAAATTTCCAAAACTAAAAATCAAAACAAAAGAGAGACCGTTTTAATAATGGCGCCGACCAGAGAACTCGCGCTTCAAATAGAAAGTGATTTTAAAAACCTGGCTTTTGGATTTGGAATGTTTTCCGTAGCTTGCGTGGGAGGTCTTCCGATAATGAAGCAAATTAGAGAAATAAAAATGGGAGTTTCGTTTGTCATAGGTACGCCGGGTAGATTGCGAGATTTGATTGATAGAAAAGTTTTGGATTTATCAACTTGTCATTCAGTAGTGCTTGACGAAGCGGACAGGATGCTTGATATGGGTTTTAGGGACGATATGGTTTATATAATCGGCAAAACTTCAAAAGAACGCCAAACACTTTTCTTCTCAGCGACACTTTCTCCGGAAATTAAAAAACTAACAGAGCATTACCTGAAGGAGCCAGTTTTTATTTCCGTGATTTCCGGTGAAACGCTAAAAAATATCGACCAAGATGTGGTTCGCGTAAGAAGCAAAGAGGAAAAATTGGAAAAACTGCACGAAGTTTTAAAAAAGGAAGGTTCGGACAAAGTTTTGATTTTCCGCGAGATGAAACACAGCGTGGATTCTCTCGCCAAAGAGCTTGCGCAATTCGGATTTAAGGTAGGTGCTATTCATGGCGACAAAAGAAGTCGCGAACGTATTCGGATTCTTGATTCATTTAAAAAAGATCACATTAATATTTTGATTGCAACTGACGTCGCAGCCAGGGGTTTGGATATTCCTGACGTAACTCATGTTATTAATTTCGATGTTCCGCAAACCTACGATACCTATGTACATCGTATTGGCCGAACCGGCCGCAGTGGCAAAAAGGGCACAGCGCTGACTTTCGTGCCAGCGTAATACTATTTGCCGGGGAATTTTTACTATGTATAATTAAACCATGTCGTCAAGAGAAAGAGCACCTAAAAAATCTCCAAATACAAGTAGGACAGAAATTGATCCAACGGGAGAGAGTCTTTATGTTTTTGTGCTTCGAAGTTACATGAAAGAAAAAGGTATTAGTCTTGAAAAAGCCGTGAACATATTTGAACAGGAAATAAAAACATCTCCAGGAAGTGGAGCCGAACACATTGAACCGTTGAGGCAAGCAATCAGTTATTTACAATCGCAATTGGAAAAAAACAAAAATCCCTAATTTAGTATTTTTTACGCTTTTATCAAACCAGCTTTGAAGAGAGTGGTGTAAATGCCATTTTTTCTCATCGTGCGCATGCCGCGAGCGGAAATTTCTATATTGATTGATTTATTGAGTTCCGGAATAAAAAGCCTCTTTTTTTGAAGATTCGGGTATTTTCGCTTTTTGCCAGTAGGGTTGAATTTGGTGGCGCGGGTTCTGTTGGAGTACCCGCCTCCGACAACTGAGCCCTTTTTTGTTATCGCGCATATTTTTTTCATAGTTTTTCTATGGTATCATGGAATTTATATGGACGCAACCAACGCAATTTTTTATATAGCCATACTTATAATGTCTATTGTAATCCACGAGGTCTCGCACGGCTTTGTGGCGGAATATTTTGGCGACTCAACAGCGCGCGATGCCGGACGTCTAACCCTAAACCCAATCAAACACTTGGATTTTTTTGGCTCCATTATTTTGCCGGCTTTCCTGGTGTTGACTCATTCTCCTTTTTTATTCGGCTGGGCAAAACCGGTACCCTATAATCCAAACAATTTAAGCGATAGGAAATGGGGAACGATAGCCGTCGCCGGAGCGGGAGTTTTGGCCAATTTTCTTATCGCAATTATATTCGGGCTAGTTATTCGTTTTAGTTCCAGTTTTATTTTGCCGGCTAGTTTTTATTTCATTACCTCGGCGATTGTAATTGTGAATTTAGCCCTGGCAATTTTCAATCTGGTTCCGATTCCTCCTCTAGATGGATCCAAAATACTTTTTTCTCTTTTACCCGGGTCTTTTTTTTCCTTTATTCTGGCCTTTGAACAATACTCTTTGATTTTACTGCTTATTTTTATTGTTTTCTTTTCCGACTATTTATACCCCATTTTGGCTTTTCTTTTTCATTTAGTTACTGGATTGGTATTTTAACCCTACCCCGGGGATAGGGGAATTCCCCTATCCCCGGGGTAGGGGGCACACCTAGGCTTGCGCTTTAATCTTTTTAATAGTATATTATTTTTATAGTCCTATGGGGCTATTTTATTTATCTATGCCAACAATTAATCAATTAATCAAGAAAAATAGAATTAAAGTCCACTCCAAGCAAAAGACGGTCGCTTTGGCGCGCGGGTTTAATGTTCTTAAAAATAGACCAGTCTTTTTTCCGGCGCCCTTCAAACGAGGTGTTTGCACAAAAGTTTCAACAACAACTCCCAAGAAGCCGAACTCAGCTCTGCGAAAGATTGCGAGAGTGCGCTTGACCAATGGCATGGAAGTAACCGCTTATATTCCCGGCGAAGGGCACAATCTACAGGAACACTCTGTGGTTATGCTCCGCGGAGGACGCGTAAAAGATTTAATCGGAGTAAGATATCACATCGTGCGCGGAGTTTTAGACACCCAAGGAGTTGAAAAACGCCGACAGAGCAGATCACTTTATGGAAACAAAAAGCCAAGAGAAGCAAAAGCAGGCGGTAAGGTAAAAGCCAGTGAATAATAAATTTTTATGAGACGCAAAATAAAAAATCGCAATATAGTAGGACCGGATTTCATTTACAATTCTCAAAAATTAGAGAAGTTCATTAACTATATTATGTGGTCTGGCAAAAAAGAAACCGCTCGAAAAGTTATGTATCGGGCCTTCGACCTCATTAAGGAAAAAACCGGTAATCCAAACCCATTAGAGATTTTTGATTTGGCGATAAAAAATACCGGTCCTTTGACTGAGGTGCGTTCCAAGCGTATCGGAGGCGCGAATTATCAGGTGCCTATCGAAGTCCGTCCCGAACGCCGGCTCGCCTTAGCGATGCGCTGGATTCGCGATGCGGCTCGCGGCGGTAAAGGACGCCCGATGCATTTGAAACTAGCCGATGAGCTGATCGCCGCTTCCAAGAACGAAGGTTCAGCCATTAAAAAGAAAGAAGATACTCACAAAATGGCAGAAGCCAATAAGGCCTTTGCTCATTTTGCTTGGTAATTTAAATATATGGAACGGGATTATCCTCTGGAAAAAGTTAGAAATTTTGGAATTATTGCGCACATTGATGCCGGCAAGACGACAACGACCGAGCGTGTGCTTTTTTATACCGGGGTATCGCATAAAATTGGCGAAGTGCATGAAGGCGATACTGTCACTGACTGGATGGAACAAGAGCGAGAGCGCGGTATTACCATTACTTCCGCGGCCGTAACGTGTTTTTGGACTCCGACTTATGCCATGACCGATAAAACCAAAAAACACCGTTTTAATATTATTGATACTCCCGGGCACATTGACTTTACGGTAGAAGTGAAAAGATCGCTTCGCGTGCTTGATGGCGCTGTTGTCGTTTTTGATGGTGTGGCGGGGGTGGAACCGCAATCTGAAACAAATTGGCGCTATGCCGACGAAGCTAAAGTTCCTCGTATTTGTTTTATTAACAAATTAGATAGAACCGGCGCTTCTTTTGAGCATTCATATGCGACGATTTTAGATCGACTTAGCAAGAAAGCTGTCCGTGTCCAAATCCCTATCGGTCTTGAAGAAAAATTTGAGGGCGTTATCGACTTACTTACCATGAAGGCCTATTACTTTGAAGGAGAAATGGGTAATAAAGTTATTGAAAAAGAAATTCCTGAAAAATTAAAAGCAGATGCGGAGAAATATCGCGGTGAGCTGATTGAAAAAATAGTTGAAACGGATGAAGTGATGATGACCGAATATTTGGAAGGTATGACTCCCGGCTTGGAGACATTAAAGAAAACTTTACGCCGGGCTGTAATTACGAATGAAATTTTTCCGGTGTTTGCCGGTTCGGCACTGAAGAATAAAGGCGTTCAGCTCGTACTGGATGCCGTCGTTGACTATTTACCGG
>JBBUIX010000011.1:0-6527 GCA_038055115.1 Patescibacteria group bacterium | reverse complement strand
TCTGCCCGCGCCGATTTCGCAAAATGGACATTTGTTTTCGGTTGTCTTTGCTTTATAGCTTACCATGGATTGATTATAGCAAAGTTGTGATTATGTAAGTTAATATCGCACCGAGTAAAACACTAATGATAGTATTTATTAATTGATCTTTATTTCTTTCAAAAAAGTTTTTTTTATTCTTCCGTAAACTTAATTCTATGGTTGAATATTCCCAAATATCTTTTTTAAAACTCAAATAACTAGCAAATCCAGTTATTATTGCAATAATAAACAAGAGTATTGACAAAATTTCTCCATTTTTTTTCCAATAAAATATTCCACTTAAAAGAGTCCAGACAAATGTTGGAGGTCCTATGAATGGAATGATCTTAACTATATAGAATAATCCTTTTTGTTCCGTAGGTTTAATTTTATTATTAATTTTAGAAATAAGTCCAGAGGTTGTTAAATCATCGTTATCAGTATAAATCCTTGCAGAATTTTTATCAAAACTTAAAGAAATATATGGTTCATGTGTTCTAAAAACTAATTCATGAATTATACTATTATCTTCTTTTAATTCACTTGTACTCTGATATTCAAAATCTTTTGTCTCAAGTTTGTATTTTTTTGGATTTGACTCCTTAAATATTTCTTCTAGGGAAGACAGGTCGTCAAGATAAAGATGGGGCATCTTGTAATTTTTTGATAATGATTGAGATTTTTTTATCATATTAAAACTTTAATTATTGTTTTATAAAGCTATCTCGAGCGTAATAACTCTGCTCTTGCTGGCTGGGAGACTTGGAATCGAACCAAGATTCACGGCTTCAAAGGCCGCTGTCCTACCGTTAGACGATCTCCCAATATCTTAAAAACACTTAATTTATAGCATAAATTTTCATAAAAAACTATATTATAAATAATGCTACAATATAATTATGAAAAAAGAAATTGGCGCTATAAAACCAAACAGTCTGAAATCCGAGCACTTAGTCGCCGGAGTGAAACCCATTATGGCATGCATTGGTTCTTACGATGATTATGAAGAAATTCCTATCAGGGAACAATTTAGCAAGCAATCAAATTGACAGGAAAAAAACCTGAGTTGCTTTTTGTCCTCGCTTAGGTATATTTTGTAATGTAAAAAATTTTTGGTAGAATAATATATATGATGGATAAACTAAAATTTGCATTATTTTCAATTGTTGTTTTAGTATTAGTAGGGCTTATTGGATATTGGTCTATTGCTACCATACAGTCAGGTAATGAATTTGCAACAAGCCAAAAAATAGGACAGCTTCAAAAAGAAAACGAGAATTTGACAAAACAAGTGGCAGATCTTTTAGACAAGTTAAATGTTTTTCAATCCCAATCAGCAGATTCTGTATCGGCAACACAAGATTCAACACTTGAGCCAGCTTCAGTTGTATCAACACCAACCTCCGCGCAAACGACTGCATATAAAAATCAAAAGCTCATAAATGAATTGCAAAAGCTCATAAATGACAATGTTTTCATGAAATTAAAATCTAGCGGTACTAGGGTGGGTACTGTACAAAATTTCTTGAATATTTATAACAACACCTCAAATAAAGTTGATAATGATTATGGAGTAAATACTCAAAAAGCAGTGGCAGCTTTTCAGAAAGACCAAGGGTTAAATGCGGACGGACAAGTTGGTCCTAGTACTTTCAATCAAATGATAATTTGGCTCAAAAAACAAGGTTAGTTTTCAATAATGCACTATACAAAACAGTATAAATTAATAGCATTCTTCTGTTTTACCGTCCTCCTTTTGTATCTAATGGTTGAATAATAATAAATTGACCATTTAGATTTTTCCGTGTATATTAAGATTGATGAAAAAAAATATCAATCTGCCGAAAAACTTGGGCCAGGGATTGACTTTTGACGATATATTGCTCGTACCGAATTACAGCGAGGTTCTGCCAAAAAATGTCATAACCAAAACTCGCCTAACAAAAAATATAAATCTCCATATTCCGTTTATATCCGCCCCGATGGATACAGTCACCGAATCCAAGATGGCCATAGCTCTCGCGGAGCTGGGAGGCATCGGCATTATTCATAAAAATCTTTCAATCGCCGATCAAGCGCGCGAAGTAGAACAGGTAAAACGATATGAATCCGGCCGCATTGCCAATCCAATTACGCTTCCTATTGACGCAACGGTAGCGGATGCATTTGTTTTACAAAAAAAATATCATTTTGGCGGTTTTCCGGTAGTGGATAAAAAAGGTATTTTAATGGGTATTGTTACAAATCGCGATCTTCGTTTCCAAAAAGATGAATCTGTTCCGATAAAAGAGATAATGACGACTGAATTAATAACCGGAAGCTTTCGCACCAGCATAGAAGAAGCCAATAATTTATTCAACAAGCATGGCATAGAAAAGCTCCCATTAGTTGATAAAAATAATAAATTAATCGGATTGATTACTTATCGGGATATTGCAAAAAGCAAAGAATATCCGAACGCCACCAAAGACAGCCTGGGCCGGCTTTGTGTCGGAGCGGCTGTCGGCACAGGGAGCGATGTACTGCTCCACGTTGCGGAGTTAGTTAAAAATAATGTTGATGTAGTTTGTATTGAAACTGCTCATGGACATTCAAAAGGCGTGATTGATGCCGTAAAACGGATCCGCAAGGCTTATCCTAAACTTGATATTATCGCAGGAAATATCGCGACCAGCGAAGCCGCTCTGGCTCTTTACAAAGCAGGAGCCAGCGCTATTAAAGTCGGTATTGGACCGGGTTCTATCTGCACGACGCGCATAGTTTCCGGCGTCGGCGTCCCGCAACTTTCGGCTGTTTTATCTGTTTATCAAGTATGTAAAAAATTAAATATTCCAGTTATTGCCGATGGAGGCATCAAGCATAGCGGTGACGTGGTCAAGGCGCTTGCTTTTGGCGCTGATGTAGTCATGGCTGGTTCCATGTTTGCCGGTACGGATGAAGCTCCTGGAGATACTATTGTAATAAATGATCAAAAATTTAAAAAATATCGCGGTATGGGCTCGTTGGGCGCAATGCAAAGGGGATCCAAAGATCGTTATTTTCAAGGTGATGAATATGATATGACAAAATTAGTTCCGGAAGGCGTTTCCGGACATGTGTCCTATAAAGGCGCGCTTTCCGAAGTCGTTCATCAATATGTCGGAGGGCTTCGCGCAGGCATGGGTTATTTGGGAGCGCAAGATATTTCAAAATTGCGAAGTAGCTCTTATTACACTATTACCTCAGCCGGATTAAATGAAAACCACGTGCACGATATTTTTATGGTCAGCCCCGCACCCAATTACAAAAAGCAATGATACCAAAAAATATCTCCAAAATTACTCCCATTATTGGTCTGCAATGGGGAGATGAAGGAAAAGGGAAAGGCGTCGCTCGTATCGCTTCCGGTTTGTCTAAAAATGATTTAATTGTTAGGTTTCAGGGCGGAAACAACGCCGGACATACTATTTGGCATAAAGGCAAATGTTATGTCTTTAAATTAATTCCGTCAGGAGTGTTCGGTAAGGCGCAAATTCATTTGGGTGCTGGTATGGTAATTGACCCTATTGCATTTCAAAAAGAAACTACGACGATACCAAGCAATATTCCTTTCTTGGGACGATTGTCGGTCTCCCCGCATGCTGTTTTGGTCATGCCAACTCACTTAATTCTTGACTCTATTTCAGAATAAACAAAAGGTAGCAGAAAAATCGGTTCAACCGGCAGGGGTATCGGACCAGCCTATACCGAACTTGCTTCGCGCAGCGCCTTACGTGTTGGTGATATATTTCAGAATGATTTTCAAAAACGCTACGAAGCGCTGTCTCAGCAGCATAAAAAAATTCTTCACAATCTTTATAAATACAAAATTAACAATGAAGAGTTTGAAGAAAAACAAAAAAATTTCTTTTTGGGGGTTAAATTTTTACGCTCGCTTTCCATTGTAAACTCAGCGGATCTAGTG
Source organism: Patescibacteria group bacterium (assembly GCA_038055115.1). Classification (GTDB taxonomy): domain Bacteria; phylum Patescibacteriota; class Minisyncoccia; order Phycocordibacterales; family UBA9973; genus UBA9973. Next base: position 2,563 of record JBBUIX010000011.1, on the reverse strand, counting down.
GAAAAAACATTAAGCAAAAAAAATAAAGTTGTTGCCGAAGGCGCGCAGGGGACATTGATTGATGTTCGGTTTGGAAATTATCCGTTTGTCACATCATCGCATACAATTGCCAGCGGCGTGGGAACAGGTCTTGGACTTTCACCCGCTTTTATTGGCGGCGCAATCGGTATTTTTAAAGCCTACACGACAAAAGTCGGCGAGGGTCCGTTTCCGACAGAGCTTGGAGGAAAAAAGTCTGCCATCTGGTGCCGTGATAAAAAATTCCCCTATGAAAAAGAAACTTTTCCAAACCCTAATCCGAATAGTAAAAATGAATTTGAGCAGGGTATAGCGCTTCGCAGGCTTGGAAGCGAGCTCGGCGCAGTTACGGGACGCTTGCGACGTACTGGTTGGCTTGATATTCCACTTATGCAATACGCGATAAAGATAAATAATGCGACACAATTAGTACTCACCAAATTGGATGTTTTTGATGAATTCAAAAAAATAAAAGTATGCACTTCCTACATAATTAACGGCAAAAGAACTACAAAGATTCCATTCGATCTGTCCCGCAAAGAAATAAAATGCAAAATAAACTGCAAGTATAAATCTTTTCCTGTTTGGAAAGGGAAGTTGTCCGATTATGGAAAAAAATTACCTAAAGAAGCGTTGAATTATATTAAATTTTTGGAAAAAACCCTCGGCGCCAAAATTATCTATATCGGCACCGGTCCGGAAGAGCATCACTGTGTGGAGCGTTATTGGAGATAAGATTCAATATTTTGCCCTTTAAAAAGAATAGTTTTTAAATTTGGACATTTTTCTAAATCTAATTCTTCAATATGTTTTTGAGAGTCATCAATAAAAAAGATTGTTTCTTGAGGGTATTGGTTACAAATCTTTTCTATTTCTTTATTTTTATCAGCCTGTATAATTATTACTCTTGTAAAATATTGGCTTATATCAGAATCATTTATCTTCTCTGACTGAAATTCAGTATCTCCATAACTTAAAATATAACAATTTTCTTTTCCTATTTTTTTTATTAATTTCAGTAAATTTTTATCGACAAGATTCTTATTTTCCTTCATTATTTCTCCATATAAATTTTCTGGAAGTGAAAAGTTTCTTAACATTTTTTTTAAAGAGAAAAGATTCCATCTTTCTTTTTGTAAATAGTTTTTAATTTCTTCTTTGGGTACTCCAAATTTTTCAAAGAAGTAAAAAATTCTATCTCTAATTATTTCTGTATGAAATAGAACGCGATCAAAATCAAAAATGTATTTCATGTTAATTTTCCTTCGGCCGTAGACCGTCCACGGGCGAGGCTATTATTTTTTTTATGCAATTGGCTAATTTTTCTGAGTCATGCCTAATAAAACTTCTCGTATCTCGCAAATTATCTGCTTTACTATGCGCAACAAACGAGTGTGACAATAAAGCTTCTCGAATAACTCTTTTGTCTTTCAAGTCGTCTTCCACCAATACCCCATCCCCCTCTTGAAGTTTATAATGTTCTATCTGTTTTTTAGATGGCGCTTCATTATTAACCAAAATAATATCAACAGCTTTTCCAAGATATAATTCCATGTCTTTCACATAATTACTTGCTTTCCAATGTTTCGTGTGTCCCTGCTTATTTGTAAGATTAATTGGCAAAATTATCTGCGCCTTGCTCTCGCCAATAGCTTCCTTGAAGCCACTTACAATAAGATTGGGAACAAGAGAACAATAATAATTTCCAGGGCCAAGAATAATATAATCCGCTTCTAGAATTGCGCGTTTTGCATTTTCGTTCAATTGTACGTCTTTTTTATAAAAAATTCGCTTTATTCCGACATCTTGAATATCTAAGTGATTGATTTTATTTTCTCCCTCAATTAATGTGCCATTTTTAAGTAACATAGAAAGCTTTGCTTTATTGTTAGTCACCGGTATTACAACACCCTTTACTTTAAGGATTTCTGATGCGACTTCAACACCTTTTACAAAGTCTCCTGTAACTTTTTCCAATGCTGCGAGAAAAATGTTACCAAAACTATGTCCTTTCAAAGTCCCCCCGCTGAATCGATAATTTATAAGTTCTCGCACAATATCACTATGCTCGCTTAAAGCCACGAGACATTGCCTCACATCTCCTCCCGGCAAAACACCGAGTTCATCTCGCAATACTCCGGTAGAACCGCCATCATCTGCCATAGAAACAAGAGCAGTAAGAGAAACCCTTGAAAGGTGTTTAAGTCCAAATAAAACAGTGTAGCTTCCCGTACCTCCGCCCACAGTAACAATATGTTTCATATTAGAACAGTATAACAAAAATTTTAAATTTGTCTTTAATTTTTATATATTATAATATGATTTAATATGTGTGGTATTGTCGGATACATTGGAAAAAAAGAAGCATACCCAATTCTAATCAAAGGGTTGGAGCGATTAGAATATCGGGGTTATGATTCTGCGGGAGTGGCCTTATTACAAAAAGGTGAACTTTTTGTATATAAGAAAAAAGGTAAAGTCGTAGAGTTAAAAAAGTTTATAAAAAACAAAAATCTTTCTGGTGTTGTGGGTATCGCACACACGC
>JBBUIX010000010.1:0-1824 GCA_038055115.1 Patescibacteria group bacterium | reverse complement strand
CATTCGGAAATTCCCGGATCAAAGGTTGAGAGTCACCTCCCCGAGACTTATCGCAGACTCCCCACGTCCTTCATCGCCTCGATATTCCAAGGCATCCACCGCCTGCCCATAAATTTATTACATTTAAAATGCTATTTATACCTGTTAGCTAGCAATTAATAATCGCTTACCGCGCTATTAATTACTAATAAATTTTTAAAGTTCATTATGAGAAATACACTTTAGATAAATGAAAAACCGCCTGGTTAAGCGGTCCACACTGCGACAAAAACCACAGGTTTATAACCGCTTTGTTATATTGCGAATGGTAATTGTTTTTCTCATAAGCAAATGAATTGTAGCAAACCGGGAAAACATGTCAAGGGCTGAAATGACAGAGACCCAACCTCTGTCACTATGTCGACCCATATCTCGCTTCAGCGCAACCTTAACTTAAAAGATATCGCAGTATTTTTCTTTTGATCTTATGGGTATTGCCGTGTCTCAAAAGTCCGAAATAAGAATTTAGCGCTGCAGAATTATAATCGCTATTTTGAATATTTTTAATCAATCTTACCCTTGTAGTATTCCTTAAAATCCTGTGATCAAAAAAGTGCTTCCAGCCTAAAAAATCCATACCAGATGATAATGTTTTTATAAATATTTTATCGGGATGCAAAGTAAGTTTCAGCTCATTTTGCAGGAAATCATTTATTGGGCCTATTTTACTCTTTAAATATTTCTTATTTTCTGACAATATGACAAAGTCATCTGCATATCTGATATAGTATTTTACTTTTAGCTTATGCTTTACGAACTGGTCAAATTCGTTCATATAGATATTGGCGAAAAGCTGGGAAGTCAGGTTGCCAAGGGGCAGGCCCGTGCCGTATTCTGCAGAGCGAAAACTGAATATTATTTCCCTTAAAAGACAGATAATGTCATTATCCGGTATATATTTTCTCAGAATTTCCAATAATATATTCTGGCCAATGCTGGCAAAAAACTTTTTAATATCGCCTTTCAATATCCAGCAGATTCTCGTATTATTTTTAGAAACACTGCGGGCAAAAAAGCGGAACCTGTCGAGCGACTTGTGCGTGCCTTTATTTTTCCGGCAAGAAAAGGAGTCCGAAATAAATGTTTTATCAAAGAAAGGATACAATAATCTGTAAACCGCATGGTGCAAAAGTCGGTCTCTAACGCTTGCCTTATGAATAATTCTCGTCTTCGGGTCTTTTATTTTAAAACATTGGTAACCGCCATGCCTATATTTATGGTTGATAAGATCCCTGTGGAGTGATAAAATATTATTCATCAGGCGCAATGAGAATTCCTGAACATCGGGTTTATTCCCCTTGCCCCTTAGGAATTCCCGCCAAGCTTCTAACAAATTATCGGCATCCGCAATATTTTCAAATTTATGACTCAATTGAATTTTCATAATCAAAATAACGGTCCATTTAATCCCCCCCCCACGGGTCAGTTCAGTTTAAGTTTGATTCAAAAACTGGTCCAGGATTACAAACTGTGGCATGGATTCTTGCCTAATTTCCAAAAAGATTCTCGTTATACGATCGGGACAAAGATTGATTCTTTATTTCTGGAAACGATTGAACTGATAATAAAAGCGAGTTATTCGGATAAAGTGGAAAAACTTATCTCTCTTAAGAGTGCTTCCGTAAAATTAGATTTGTTAAAATTCTTTTTGCAGATAGCTTGGGAGATAAAATCATTGGACAATAAAAAATACATTTTGCTTTCCGAGAAACTGGATGAAATCGGCAAAATGCTTGGAGGATGGATTAAAGTTTTAAAATAAACCCGTCACTAATTGGACGGGTA
>JBBUIX010000009.1:0-5351 GCA_038055115.1 Patescibacteria group bacterium | reverse complement strand
TCTTATGAAATAGGGGAAATGCGTGAAGCGAATGTTACCAGATTAGATCTCTTGGTTGCCGATGAAATCGTGCCGGCTTTTTCTAGGGTTGTTTCTAAAAAGAGAGCGGAAGAAGAAGCCGAGAAAGCAGTTGAAAAACTAAAGAGTCTTCTGCCTCGACAGATGTTCACTTTAAAAATTCAAGGCAAAGCGCTCGGACGTATCATTTCTTCTCGCACTCTTTCCGGTATGAAAAAAGATGTTACTCAGCATATGTATGGAGGCGACATTACTCGCAAAATGAAACTTCGCGAGAAACAAAAGAAGGGAAAAAAGAAAATGAAGGAAAAAGGAAGAGTTAATATTCCCCAAGATGTGTTTTTAAAAATGATGCGCACTGGAGACAAACAATAAGCCCCCCACCCCAGGGATAGGGGAATTCCCCTATCCCTGGGGTGGGGGAAAATGGAGATTTCTACCTAAAAATCGGAGAGTATAATAATATCATACTGATAATAATCAATACGCTGACTACCGCCCAAGCGACCTGAATTTTCTTTTGATGTTTTTTATTGAAAAGCATATACTTAACGTATCATATTTATGATAAATTTTCAACAAAAAAGAGTATGGAGAAACATAGTGCAATCAAGGCCTGTTTTAATACTTTTGGGAATTTTAATATTGATTTTTGTTTGGAATATTTTAGGCTTTTGGAGTAAAATGGAAGAAACCAGTAAAAACAAAAAAATAGTTGAAGATAAAGTTGTCGCATTAAAACAGCAAAAAGAAAATTACTCATCCGAAATAAATAGTTTAAAAACAGACCAAGGCAAAGAAAAAGTTTTTCGAGAAAATCTCGGTTTGGCCAAAGAGGGAGAGGAGATGATTGTGGTAGTAGAAGACAAAAATCCGCCCGTAGCTCCAAAAACAGCCCCTTCTTCGGGCTTTCTTTCTTTCTTTCGGAATTTATTTAAATAATGATATAATAACGGGATGAAAATAGCATTTTTTGAAATACCGAAAAAGCAACAAGCTTTTTTTAGCCAGGCTCTAACTGGCGGGGAAATTGTTTTTTACGAAGAAAAACTCAGTTTGGATAATGTGAATATGGCAAAAGACGCTGATATTATATCGGGTTTCACCAACTCTGTAATTAGTAAAGAAATTATTGACTCATTGGCAAATTTAAAGTTGATTGCTACGCGTTCAACCGGCTTTGACCATATTGATGTGGCTTATGCAAATACCAAGGGAATAAAAGTTTCCAATGTGCCAGCTTATGGTTCAGAAACAGTAGCGGAATTTACTTTTGTTTTGCTTTTAACCTTATCGAGGAAAATCCGAGAAGCGAGCCGCTCCCTAAAAGAAAATGGAGATTATTCTATATCAGAAAACTTACAAGGTTTTGATCTGGACAAGAAAACACTTGGAGTCATCGGTACCGGTAAAATCGGGAAAAATGTAATTCACATTGCGCATGGTTTTAATATGAATGTTTTGGCTTATGATTTATATCCGGATTTGGTTTTTGCCAAAGAAAATAATTTCATATATAAAACCCTGCCAGAGGTTTTAGCGCAGTCTGATATTGTCACCTTGCATGCTCCTTATACCAAAGAAAATCATCACCTGATTAATAAAGAAAATATTTCTTTATTAAAGAATGGCGCATACTTGATAAATACTGCCCGTGGGGAACTTATTGAGACTGAAGCGCTTATTTCTGCTTTGCGCAATGGAACTGTCGCTGGCGCGGGACTTGATGTTTTGGAAGGAGAAAGAGGGTTAAAAAAAGGAGACACCATTCCCATGCTTGAAATGTCCAATGTTATTATGACTCCGCATATTGCTTTTGACACCAAAGAAGCTGAGATGAGAATTATGCAAACGACAGTTGCCAATATTCAAGGTTTCATTTCTAATTTGCCAATTAATTTAGTCATGTAAAGATGCAAAAAAGTTGGATTAAAAATTTTGCTGAATTGGCAACGACGGAAAATCGTAAAATAACACTGGAAATAATAAAGTCCGGACTGGATGCTATTGATACGGAAGGGGCAATATTGAATTCTATCAAATTAGAAAATAATGTTTTGTCCATTGGGGATAAAAATTTTTCTTTGGACAATTTTAAAAAAATAAAAGTCGTCGGTTTTGGCAAATCTTCTTGTCATGGAGCTTTAGCCTTGGAAAAGATTTTAGGATCCAAGATAAAAGAGGGCGTGGTCATTGGACTCCAGAAGGTCAGTTGCGATTATATTGAAACTTTTGTCGGCACACATCCTAAACCATCCAAAATAAATGTTGAAGCCGGGAAAAAGATATATAGTATAGTAGACCAGTCAAGCAAAGATGACCTTATTATTGCGGTTGTTTCCGGCGGAGGTTCGGCTTTATTGTGTCCCACTCAAAGTGAATGTGAACAAGAAATAAAACTTTATGATGCATTTTTAAAAACGGGCAAGACAATAACCGAAATCAATACGATTCGAAAACATCTTTCCCTGCTGAAAGGTGGCGGTTTGGCCAAAATTGCCTATCCGGCCACAGTAATCGGACTTATTTTTTCGGATGTACCCGGCGACAATTTTACCGAAGTGGCTTCCGGTCCGACCTATAAAGATAAAACCACTATCGCCGATGCTCAGAAAATTATTACCGAAAATAATTTAGGAGAATTTGATTTAATTGAAACACCGAAAGAAGATAAATATTTTGAAAAAGTTTATAATTTTATTCTTATTTCAAATAAAACTGCCGTGGAAGCGATGGCAAAAAAGGGAAAGGAGTTTGGTTTGGAAACCAAGATAATTTCAACCGAGTTGTATGATGAAGTTAACGAGGCGATTAAGAAAATATTCTCCGGTCTAGACGGAGCCGGAGAAGAGTTTTCTCAGGTCCTCGGTTCTCCGGGTCCCTATCCCGGCCAGACCATTCAAAAACTCTTCTCCGGCTCCGTTTTTCTAGCTGCCGGCGAACCAAGTATTGTTGTCCCCAAAAATGCAGGGAAAGGAGGAAGAAATCTTCATATGGGACTGGAGGTGATAAAGAATAAAATGATTAATGAAAATTCTGTTTTTATATCACTTGCGTCTGATGGTATGGATAACAGCGATATCGCGGGAGCGATAGTGGATAAAAATACAATGAAAAAGGTAGAAGAATTGGGTTTGGATGTTAATGATTATTCGGATCGTTTTGATTCTTATAATTTTTTCCAAAAAACAGGGGATATGATTATCACCGGTCCCACCGGCGCCAATGTTTCCGACCTTATGATTTTACTGACGAAAAAATAATGAATAAAATTACCAAAATTACAGCAGAAGAAATAAAAGATTCGCGGGGAAATCCGACAATAAAGGTGACGGTTTGGGTTGGCGATAGATCGGGCAGTTTTTCCGTACCTTCTGGGGCAAGCACAGGTATTCACGAGGCGCACGAATTAAGAGATGAGGACGGCAAGGGTGTCAAGAGAGCTATAGATAAAATAAACAAAATTATCGTTCCTGTTTTAATCGGCAAAGATATTTTAAATCAAAAAGAAATAGACAGGATTATGATTGAATTGGATAACACCGCCAGTAAAAGCAATTTGGGCGGTAATTCTATGATTGGCGTTAGTATCGCTTGCGCAAAAGTTGCAGCCAAGGTTTCCGAAAAAGAAATTTTTGAATATTTGCGAACACTGGCGGAAATAAAACCCTCACGCAAAGCACCGTATCTTTTTATGAATTTGCTTGAAGGTGGCAAACACGCTAATAATTATTTAACTTTTCAGGAATACCATATTGTGCCCGATACTGAAGATGTTGCTGAGGCGGTTGATATTGGGATTAAAATACAAAATACCCTGAAAAAAATAATAATAAGAGATTTGGGCGAAGATTCTATCGTTTTGGGTGATGAGGGAGGTTTGGCGCCAAAAATAAGCGATATAAGAAAACCTTTTCTGTGTCTAAATGAGGCCATAAAGCAAAATAATTTACAAGATAAAATTCGATTGGCTCTCGATGTAGCGGCATCATCTTTTTATAGTAATGAAAAGTATAAAGTTGACGGAAAAGATGTTTCAAAAGAAGAACTAATGAGTATTTATGATTGTTTAGTTAAAGAATTTAATTTATTTTTCATTGAAGACCCATTTGATGAGGAGGACTTTGATGGTTTTAAAAAATTAAAAGAAGAAAATAAAGGCCTTTTGGTGGTGGGGGACGATTTAACTGTTACCAACGTTTTACTTCTTAAAAAAGCGATAGAAGACGGCAGTATTAATGCGATGATTATCAAACCAAATCAGATCGGCACGTTAACTGAGACCCTGGAGACAATGAAATTAGCCAGAGAAAATGGCATAGAACTTATTGTAAGCCATCGAAGCGGAGAGACGGATGATGATTTTATCGCCGACCTGGCTTATGCTTTTAACTGTTTTGGATTAAAAGCCGGTTCTCCACAAAAAGCCGAAAGAATGGTAAAATATAAAAGGTTAATACAAATTATGAATTTATCATTAGCGTAAAATTTTAATTATTATGGCAGAAGAAAAGACAGAAAATTTTGTAAAATGGTATAGCGAGGTGGGGATTGCGGATGTACCGTCGGTGGGCGGAAAAAATGCTGCGTTGGGAGAAATGTATTCCAATCTTGTACCACTTGGTGTAAATATACCAAATGGATTCGCTCTGACGGCAGATGCTTACCGTCATTTTTTTAAAGAAACAGGTCTTGATAATAAAATCAAGGAAATTCTTTCCGATCTCAACACGAAGGACATCCGTAATCTTCAAATTCGCGGGAAAAAAGTTCGCGAGGAAATTTTGAAAGCCACCTTACCTCAGGATTTTAAAAATGTAACCGCCGAAGCGTATCAAAAGTTGCAAAATCAATATGGCAAGGACACGGATGTTGCAGTTCGTTCATCAGCGACAGCGGAAGACCTTCCGGGCGCCTCTTTTGCTGGACAGCAAGAAACTTATCTCAACATACGCGGTATTGATAATGTGCTGATTGCGATAAAAAAATGTATTGCTTCGCTTTTTACCGACCGAGCTATTTCTTATCGCGTGGACAAAGGATTCTCGCATTTTGATGCAGCTCTTTCTGTCGGTATTCAACGTATGGTGCGTTCCGACCTTGCATCTTCAGGTGTGGCGTTTACCATTGATACGGAAACGGGTTTTGATAAAGTTATTGTTATAAACGGCATCTATGGTCTCGGTGAATTTATCGTGCAAGGAAAAGTCATTCCCGATGAATTTATTATTTTTAAACCAACGTTGGAAAATAGCGTCAAAAATCCGTTCGTTGGAAAAAATATCGGCAAGAAAAACATAAAACTTGTTTATGCAAAAGAAGGTACTAAGCAG
>JBBUIX010000008.1:0-6832 GCA_038055115.1 Patescibacteria group bacterium | reverse complement strand
ACCCAAAGGATTCTGGCGGGCCAGTTTGGTAATGGAAATTTCCGGCCGGCTAATAGCATCAATCTTTTCACTCTCAATAATTTTAGGATAATGCTCGCCGAGAGCAAGCTCTGCCATTTTTTCCAAAATGCTAATTTCCGGCACCTTGGAAAGCAAAACACTTTCCGGTATTTTACCTTTTCTAAAACCGTCCAATTTCAGCGTCTCGCCGATTTTTTTTAATGCCTTCGCAAAATAACTCTCAAACAAAGGAGCTTCTAACTCTCCCTCAATTTCTATTTCACTTTTGGGGAGTTTTTTTACCGATACTTGCATATTTTTAATTTACAGCGTTCACATCAACACCGATATCAGTATTAGTTGTTTTAAGATCTTGTTCAAGCGCGTCCAACGCAGCAGAATCTTGACTTGTGACTGTTTTAAGTTGAGCTTGCGTTTCTTTCATTTTTTCCGTGGCATTTTTATTTGATACCCAAATATATATTCCACCGACAACTAGAATTATGATAATCACTATTAATCCAATAAAGGCTCCATTTGATTTTTTTTCTGGTTCCATGTTTTTTAAAAATAAGTTAATTTATAATCTATTCATTATTACTATTTTCTATTCCTGTGGTGTTTTTTCTGTTTCCATTTTCATCTTTACTGTATCCTTTAGCGATTTAATTGCGTTATTAAGAGCTTGATGGGTTTCTTTTATCAAGCCTTGAATGTCTTTTGTCGCGTTTTTGAGCGTTGTTTTATTATCCTTTGTCAGAATGTTAAGTGAAGCGGAAAGCAAGACATAAGTTTCCGCGATTTTTGTCTTAGCACTGTTTAGTTTTGTTTCAGCTGTCGCCACGAAAGCTTTAGCATTTACAATATCTACTCCCTTTGCCCCCAATTCAGTTATTTTAGAATTAACCTTATCTTTTAAATTATTCATTCTTTCAACTGCTGCGTCAAATCTTTCAAGCGCTTTTTCTCGTCCAATTATTCTTGTTTCTTCTATTTTCATTTTGACCGAATCTTTTTCATTTTTTAGACTCTCCCTAAGAGCATTTATTTTTATTTTCGCTTCTTCTCGAATGGACTCTATCTGTTTTTCTACCGCTTCTCTTTTTGCATCCATTTCCTTTTTTGCTTCTTTATTTACTTCATCATTATCGTCATCTTGGTCTTGGACATCAGCAATGCCATCATTGTCATGGTCAAATGGCTTTGAATCATTTATATCAAGTATCCCATCATTATCGTCATCTTGATCTTCAGAATCAACAATTCCATCATGATCATTGTCTTCCTTTTTGTCGGATGTTTCTATTTTTGGATTTTTCTCATCGGAAGAACCTTTTTCATTATTGTCTGCGTTTACAACTTTAATGCCCCAAAAAACCGTTATCGCTAAAATAGTGAATAGTGCTAGATATTTTTTCATAAGTATTTTTATAGTATTAAATTAATAATTCAACTTGCCTGTATTATATCAAAAAAGCAACCAAAAGTAATGCAACAATATTTAAGATTTTTATCATCGGGTTAATGGCAGGACCGGCTGTGTCTTTGTAAGGGTCGCCGACGGTATCGCCGGTAACCGCGGCCTTGTGAGCTTCACTGCCTTTACCGCCATGATTGCCTTGTTCAATATATTTCTTTGCATTATCCCAGGCGCCTCCGCCTGAAGTCATTGAAATTGCTACAAAGAGTCCGGTAATAATAGAGCCGACGAGAAGTCCTCCCAGAACGACCAAACCATTATTTTTTCCAAAAATCAAAATTACCAAAATTGGCGCCAGTACCGGTATCAGAGCCGGTAATATCATTTGTTTTATAGCCGCACCGGTAATAATTGAAACGGCCTTGGCATAATCCGGTTTGGCCGTGCCTTCCATAATTCCTTTTATTTCCCTGAATTGCCTTCTTATTTCTTCCACTACTTTGCCGGCAGTTTTTCCTACAGCTTCCATGCAAAGCGCGCCAAAATAATACGGCAGAAGCCCTCCGAGGAAAAGACCGACAATTACATACGGATTACTCAAATCAAAAGTTATACTTTTGCCGGCTTTTATAATTTCCTCCGTATAAGAGGCAAAGAGAACAAGAGCAGCTAAGCCCGCCGAACCGATAGCATAGCCTTTAGTCACAGCTTTCGTGGTATTTCCTACGGCGTCTAATGGATCGGTAACATCGCGAACTTCTTTTGGAAGTTCCGCCATCTCCGCAATACCTCCTGCATTATCCGTAATAGGGCCATAGGCGTCTATGGCCACAATAATTCCCGTCATTGAGAGCATAGACATTGCGGCAATAGCGATTCCATAAAGTCCGCCATAATGATAGCTGACCAATATTCCTAAAACGATTGTGATTAAAGGCCAAGCGGTAGCTTTCATTGAAATAGCCAAACCCTGAATAACATTTGTGCCATGACCGGAAACAGAAGCCAGGGCTATTGATTTTACCGGAGAATATTTTGTAGAAGTAAAGTATTCTGTAATGACAACGAGAGCTCCGGTAACAAAAAGACCCACGAGAGAACTAATAAATAAATCCATGACTGAATATTTTCCGTTTCCCGACATAAGAAGTTTTGTAACAGGATAAAAAGCGATGGCGGCGATAATGCCGGAAGCAACAAGGCCTTTATACAAAGCACCCATTATATTTGGGGACCCGCCTTGACTCGGCGAGGCAGGTTTACCCAAGCGCACAAACCAAGTACCGATGATAGATCGAATATTGCCATTCCGCCAATTACCAGAGGATAAATAATCGCGTTCTGAAACCCTGTAAAAAGAAGCGAACCTAAAAGCATTGTAGCAACCGAGGTGACAGCGTAAGTTTCAAATAAATCAGCGGCCATACCGGCGCAGTCGCCGACATTGTCACCGACATTATCCGCGATAACTCCGGGGTTTCTCGGATCGTCTTCCGGGATTCCTGCCTCAAGTTTACCAACAAGGTCTGCTCCGACATCCGCCGCTTTGGTGAAAATTCCTCCGCCCAATCTTGCGAAAATAGAAATAAGTGAAGCGCCAAACCCAAGCCCGACAAGTGCGGTGACGTCTTTTGTGATTGTATAAAAAACAGTCACACCAAGCAAAGCCAGGCCGACCACCAAAAGTCCGGTAACCGTTCCACCTTTAAAAGCCAGAGAAAGCGCGTTATTTATTCCTTTTCTAGCAGCTTCTGTTGTTCTGACATTTGCTCTGACCGATACATTCATACCTATGTATCCCGCCAGGGCGGAGAAAACAGCCCCGACTAAAAACCCCAGAGCCATAACCCAGCCAAGTTTTGGTATAAGGCCGATAACAAAGAAAAGTACTACGGCGATCAGGCCGATAGTTTTATATTGTTTATTTAAATAAGCACCGGCACCTTCTTGAATCGCTTTGGCAATTTCTTGCATGCGCTCATTCCCGGAACTCTTTTTTAATATTGATTTAGCCAAAAATAAACCATAAACAATAGCCACAACCGAACTAACAATTGCAAACAATAAAAATTGATTCATGTTTTTATAATTAATAATAATTTATTTTCTCTATTTTTCTTCTTTTTCTTCTACAATTTCAACTTTTTCTCCATCGGTCGAGGCGACTTCTTTATCATCGCCTTTAATATCCATTCTCCATCCGGTAAGCTTGGCGGCGAGGCGCACATTTTGTCCGCCTTTACCAATAGCCAGCGACAATTGATCATTGGCTACTTCCACAGTAGCCTTGCGCTCTTTTTCGTCTATTTCAATAGCCAGAACTTTTGCTGGAGAAAGAGCATTGGAAACAAATTGCTTTGGGTCTTCGGACCAAGGGATTATATCAATTTTTTCTCCAGAAAGCTCTCCGGTAATAGTATTTACTCGGGTGCCTTTTTGTCCAACGCAAGAACCAACGGCGTCAATGTGTTCGTCATTTGAAAATACCGCAATCTTGGAACGCGCGCCAGCTTCGCGGGCGACTGATTTTATTTCCACGATTCCACTTTGAATTTCCGGCGCTTCCATGGCAAAAAGTTTTTCTATAAATTTCGGATGAGTGCGTGAGAGGCGCAAGTTTATGCCTCGCGGTGTGTCTTCCACGCTGTAGAGATAAGCTCGAATGCGCTGGCCTCTTTCCCAGTATTCTCCCGGGATTTGCTCTTCGGCCGGCAATATTCCTGTCGCTCTATTAAAATCAACATAGACATTACCTCGCTCCACTTTCTGTACCACGCCGGAAATAACTTCTCCTTCTTTGGTGCCGTATTCGTCAATGATTGAAGTGCGTTCCGCTTCACGGATTTTCTGAATGATGACTTGTTTGGCCGTCTGCGCGGCGATGCGCCCATAATCATCTTTTGCCTCAAGTGGGAAAATAATTTCATCATTTAGTTCTACTCCCTTTTTTATTTTCTTCGCATCTTCAAGAAGCATATGATGCTCCGCGTTGAAATGCACACGTTCATCGCCCGTATCTTTGACAGAATATTCTCCGCTTGCTCCCGAACTATCATGAGGGCGGGCAGGTCCTTTGTTTTTCTCATCATCCAAAATTGCAATACTCTCATCCACGACAATTTTTACCTGGAAGAAATCCGTTTTTCCGGTTTCCAAATCAAACTTAGCTCGGATAATTTGCCCTTTTTTGCCGTAATCTTTTTTATAAGCCGCTGCCATTGCCTGTTCTATGGCTTCCAGTATTTTTTCTTTTGGAATTTTTCTTTCTTCTTCCAATTTTTCCAAGTCTGATTTAAATGTCTTTAGGTCCAACATATGATTTTGCAAATCACGTCGCGTAGGTCAATTTAGCGCGACGCTATTTATTAAATTGTTAAAACAAAAGTCCTGTTTCGACAGGACTCATACAAAAAAAGCTTAACATAAGACATATTTTTATGCAATCCTTTCGCAACCTCTCAAAATAGTTTGGCGCCAGTACAATGTGCAAAGTTCGACTTTGCACACTTTGCACAGTTTGCAATAGATATTGCTTGAGTTATGCACAAGTGCTTGTTTTGTGTGTGTATTGTAGTGTTATACTTATGGACAGACGTATATTTTGTGTTATTTTATTATAAAATTAATCTTTAACAATATGAAAAAACTTTTTTCAAGTGGAATTTTTCTAGCCGTAGTTTTACTGGCCGGCGCGGGAATGTTTAGTTTTATGAGTCCGGCAATGGCTACTAATGGAAATATTTCTTTTTCTGTGGACACAGGAGATATAACCATAAATAAGGATGCGGCGCCTACTACTACGCGTTTTAAAATGTCTACTTATTGGAATATTTTTGCGGTTAATGCAAATATGGTAATGCACTGGTCAGTTACAGGTTGTCCGACTGGTGGTGTATGTTCACTTATGCCACAAAATTCGCCATATGATTTAAAGACCAGTGTGCCGGGTAATGGATATTTGGAGCCTATATTTAGTATGCAGATTAATTCTTCCACACAAATCGGTACCTATACTTTAACTTTTAAGGTAGGAGAATATTGCACCGCGAATTGCACCTTGCCCCTTATTCCCTATCAAACCATCACGCGTACTGTGACTATTATTGGAAATCCGCCTGCCGTCAACGGTGGCTGGAGCGCTTGGAGTGGCTGGAGCGCTTGCAGTGTGACAGCTTGCGGTCAAACGGGGACTCAAACCAGTACCCGTACTTGTACCAATCCAGCGCCATCGGGCGGGGGAGCTAATTGTTCTGGTTCAAATACTCAAACTCAAGCTTGTAGTACAGCAGCGTGTTCCGTCAATGGTTCCTGCTCAGCATCTCACTATAATTGTAATATAGGAACAAGTGTTAGTAATGTAAGTGGTGTTTCTACCTGGACATGGGCTTGTAATGGTTCCAACGGCGGAACAAATGCATCATGTTCAGAAAACAAACCCGTTATGTCTGGCACCCTCACTTCTGCTTCTCCAACTTGCACCATTGCATCAGGAGCCAGCAGTTGTAATGTAAATCTGACTTGGACTACGACAAATCCTCAAGGCACCTCTGCTATTACTGCCACCGGAATGACCAATGTAAATGGAAATTCAGGAACCAATGTTTCTTTTACAGTTCCATACTCTAGCAGAATTTTCTATCTCTACAACAATGCCGTTTTGCTTGCTCAAAGAACTGTCTCGGCAAGTTGTATATCGGGAACGACCTGGAGCGGAAGCACTTGCGCAGTAAATCCCATCTCTGTTTCCCTTTCCGCTAGCCCAGCTTCTATGACACTACCCGCTAACTCTACTCGTCTAACTTGGACAACCACCGGTGGTCCGACGAGTTGTACGGCATCCAATGCTTGGAGTGGGGCAAAAACAGCCACTGGAGGATTTGAAGACAGAACAAGTCTGACTGCCCAGACATACACTTACGTTATTACTTGTTCAAAAACTGGTGTATCTAATGCTTCAGCAACAGCGACCGTAGTGGTAAGTCCCGCCTTGGTTATGTCCGGTACCCTCACCTCTGCTTCTCCTTCTTGTGTCATTGCATCAGGAGCCAGCACCTGCAACATAAATTTTTCCTGGACCACAACAAATCCAGTTGCAACCTCTGCTGTTACGAAACCTATAAATATTACCGTAGGGAGTGGAAATTTAGGTACCAATGTACCCTTCGCAATTAAATGGGGTGGTGATACTTTCTATCTCTACAACAACGCTGTTTTGCTTGCCCAAAGAACTGTTGTTGCATCTTCTGTAACTTGCGCTTCAGGCACCGGCTGGAATGGAAGTGTGTGCGCAACGAGTATCAATGGAGGTTGGAGTGCTTGGAGTAGCTGGAGCGCTTGTAGTGTGACGGATTGCGGTCAGACGGGAACGCAAACCAGCACTCGCACTTGCACCAACCCAGCTCCAGCCAATGG
>JBBUIX010000007.1:4439-10279 GCA_038055115.1 Patescibacteria group bacterium | reverse complement strand
ATGAAAAAAGGAGGAGCAGCAGTAGCCGGGCCGATTTGGAATAAATTTATGACTGAAGCGTTAAAAATTTTACCGAGTGAAAGTTTTGAAAAGCCAAGCCTGGAAATCGACCCAACCAAAGTGAAACCGGCCCTTCGTGGATTTTGGCAGGGAAATGAAAACTTTTTTATAGATAAAATTTCCGGGAAATTGGCCACCCCTAATACGCCTAAAGAAACTCTGCAGGAAAAAGTGATAACAAATGTGCACTCGATTTTGTACTGGGTAGACAGAAATGATATTTTAGGACCGGCGCCTTCAAATCCAACCGATAATCCGCAATTTAACCACTGGGAAATACCCGTGCAGAATTGGTGGGCGCAGAATAAAAGCAAATATCACATAACAACGTTAAGTGAAAAACCAATAGAATTAGATAATGTACACACCAATCTAAATAAACCGAGTGTTTTTATTGTTGAACCAAATAGCGTCACGACCTATTTACCTAATCAAAAAATATACCTTAAAGTATCCAGTTCCGGCATATTTCCCCTGCAAAAGATGGATATTTTCATAAACAACGTATATTTGGAAACAGAACAGCCTCCATTTAATTTTTCCTTTACGCCGGCAGAGTTAGAAAATCTGCAGAGTGATAATGAGTTAAAAATAATCTCCTATGATACTGCGTATAATCGCAGTGAAACAAACTTGGTCTTTAAAGTGAAGCAATAGTTATTGTATAGCCCGCGGAGTTTTTTTGCTCAAAGATTCTTTTAGTTTTAAAAAGATTTGATCTTGTTTAAGGAAAATTTCGTTTTTATAAATGGGTTTGATGTTTAAATAAACTATATTGTTTTTTATTTTTATATCTTTGGAGTTTATTTCTACTTTAATAATTTCGGAGATAATGCTCCTGATGGATTCTTTTTTGCCCTCTTCGGATAGAAGGATTTTATTAAACCTGCCGAGTAAATCTTTTATTTCAATCATTCTGGTACTAAAAAATTTTAAATTTTTATTATATTAATTAATACGGAGTAAATCTTACCTATTCATCGGCATTATGAGATAGGTAAACGACGAATCGGAAACAGGAGAAATGACTATTGGTTTGGAAGCTCCAGACAACTTTATAGAAACACTATCGGTGGTAAGTGATTGGAAACAATCCAAAAAATACTTATAATTAAAACCCAACTCAATATTCTCTCCGTTTATAACAGCATCCAAATATGTTTTGTTTTCCCCAATATCATTATTCACAGACGAGAGCTCTAAAATTTTTTCCCTGGGTTTAATTAAAAGGTTAACCTGATTAAACTTATCTGAAAAGATATTGGAAAGTTTTAGCGCATTTAATAAATCCTGTTTAAGCACCACCACATCCGTTGATGAGTCTTTTGGAATAATTTGGCGATAATCGGGGAAAATTCCATCAATTACCCGCGAAGTCAAATAAATATTGTCGGAAGAAAAAGAAATCTGATTTTTATTAAAACATACCTTTATAACACCCTGGAACTCCCCAAAAATCTTTAATATTTCAGAAATATTTTTAAATGGGACAAGAATTCCCAAGATTTCCTCAAGCCCTTTTACTTTAATTTTCTTTTCCGCCAACCTGAAAGAATCAGTGGAAACAAAAATTAAATTATCTTCGTTGGTGTACATAAAAACACTTGAAATTTCGGGTTTTATATCTGAAACAGAGGAACTATAATAAACCGATTTTATGCCCTCAATCAATTTTTTCGATTCTATCTCAAAACTGGTTCCGGTAACTATCGGGATTGTTGGGAAATCATCACAGGGCTGACTTTTTAATTTTATTTGACTCTTTTTTGTCTTAATCAATAAATTCCCGTCCTTGTCTTCAAGGTGTATGTTTTCATCCTGAGAAACATTGGAAAAAACGGCATTTAGTATTGCCCCAGAAACGGCTAATGTACCTTCCTTTTCTATTTTAGCGGGAATTTCAACTTCAATACCAAGACTTAAGTTTGTAGACCTGAGTTTCAAAGACTTACCGGATGCAATTAATAAAATCGAATTCAAAACCGGCAGGGTAAGATTTTTTCCGGTTATTCTTTCTACTTGGGAAACCATATTTTTAATTTTTTCAATTGAGCACTCCAGTTTCATATATTTGTTTATATCTTTATATTTAATTTATTAATAATATTAGTTCTGTTGATAAGTGGATAAATAAATTTGCGTTGTTTTTTATAATTGCTTTTGTTTTTTGTTTTTAACTTAGGTCTAATAATTATTTAACAACTATTTAAACATAATTCTTATTTGCTCTAACTCCTGTAATAATTGCGGGTCATTTTTTAAATCCGTTTTAATTTTTAAACATGAGTGTATAACTGTGGTGTGATCTTTCCCGCCCAATTTTTGTCCGATTAAAGGATAAGAAACACTGAAATCCTCTCGAAGCAAATACATTACAACCTGTCTGGCTTTGACTATTTCTTTTTTTCTGGTTTTTTCATAAACAGATGATTCTTCCAGTTTATAATATTCGCTTACTATTTTTACAATATCTTTTATCGCCATATTTTTCTTGGGCTTCATGTTGTTTTTTAACAGATTTTTTACTTCCAGCACCGAGAGAGGCTTATTTTTCAAGCGATATTGGCAAATAATAAGATTTAGGCTTCCTTCTAGTTCGCGGATATTACCTTGTACGGCTCCAGCTACATATTCTATTATCTCTTGATCTAAATCAACATTAAATTCACGAAGTTTTACTTTTAAGATTGCCAGGCGAGACTCATACTCCGGTTCAGAGACATCCACTATCATCCCGGCCGCGAAGCGGGATTTTAAACGGTCCG
Organism: Patescibacteria group bacterium; assembly: GCA_038055115.1. Taxonomy (GTDB): domain Bacteria; phylum Patescibacteriota; class Minisyncoccia; order Phycocordibacterales; family UBA9973; genus UBA9973. The sequence continues at coordinate 7,454 of JBBUIX010000007.1, read as the reverse complement.
CCAATTCCGGAATATAATTCGGGTGCTTGTCGGAAGAAAAAATAATTTGCTTATTGTTTTCGTGGAAAGTATTGAATGTGTGGAAAAGTTCTTCTTGGATCTTTTCCATTTTGCCGATAAATTGTATGTCGTCTATGATTAAAAGATCATATTTGCGGTATTTTTCCTTAAAATAATTTGCTTTGTTGTTTTGCAGCGAGTTTACGAAATCCGTCGCAAACTTCTCCAAAGTCATATAGTGCACTTTTTTATTCGGGTATTTGTCTTTGATTGAATTTCCGACTGCTTGAATCAGGTGAGTTTTCCCAAGCCCCGTGCCCCCATAAACAAAAAATGGATTGTATCTGGTCCCCGGGCTTTCTATTATCGCCTGGGCCGCGGCGTAAGCGAGTTCATTAAAAGTTCCCACAATAAAAGAATTAAAATGATAGCGCGGGTTTAAATTATCCTCCGGGTTTATGTATAAATCTTTCAAAGGCAGTTCTTTTTCCACAGCCTCGTTTGCCGTTGCCGCTTCTTGCCTGACGTTTTCTGTTTTAGTAATAATATATTCTACGGCGCGCATGTTTTCATACGCGTCAGCTATGGTTTTAGTGATAAGTTTGTGATATTTATTTATGAGCCAATCACGGACAAATTCATTCGGCACTCCAATATAAACAATACCTGTGTCCTCTTTTATAATGGAAGTGTTTTTAAACCAAGTACTAAAATTTGCTTTTGATATGCCCGCTTCGATTTCAACCAGACAATTTTTCCAAAGCTGTTTTGTATTCATAGTTCCGTATTATACTCTTTATAAACTAGATGACACCTGCAAAAACTTATTAACTCTGTTGATAAGCTGTGTAAAACTCCGACGCCCATTTATGGGGTCGGAGTCCGACTTCATGTCGGACTTTATTATATTTGATTTATTCTCCATAATATTATAGACTCTACTACATGTCACAAACATATCAACCCAAAAAGAGAAAAAGAGCCAAGACTCATGGATTCTTAGTTAGATCTAGAACTAGCACCGGGAAAAGAGTGTTAAAAAGAAGGCGTCAAAAAGGCAGAAAAAAACTGTCTGTTTAATTCACGCCTCTGGCGGGACAAGCTATGCTTCCTAAAAAAAATAGAGCCGACAAAAAGGCCGTAGAAAGAATCTTTAGAGAGGGTAAATTTGTTAATTCTCCCAATCTAACTTTTAAATTTATATTGGCCAACAACCCCGTTCTTCCGCGTATTTCTTTCATTGTTCCCAAGGATATCGCCAAACTTGCGGTAAGAAGAAATTTATTAAGGCGACACGGATACTTTGTTTTAGAAAAACATATTAAACAATTCCCTTCCGGGCTCCTGGGTGTTTTTATTTTTAAAAAATATCAGGATGATGTTCTAATACTAGAAAATGAAATTGAAAATATACTTTATAAAATTAATTAATTTTTATCAAAAATTTCTATCTCCCCAAAATAGGTGTGTATTTTATCCATCTTGCTCGGAATACACAAAACAAGCCATAGAAAAATATGGCACATTGAAAGGAATTTACTTGGGATTTTCACGCATCTTGCGCTGTCACCCATGGCAAAAAAATCATATTGACCCGGTAAAATAAAAATTCCAGTCTATTATAAAATTTATAAAAGGTGGACTTTCCGGTATTTTAATATAAGATTAGAATATGCTTTCAAATATTTGGAATACTGTTTTATATCAGCCATTACTAAACGCCTTGGCTTTTTTAGTGTCAATTATCCCTGGTGGAGATGTCGGTCTGGCGGTTATTATTCTTACTATTCTTGTCAAGATTATACTCTTTCCTCTTTCTCAACGTTCTATTGAAAGCCAAGCCCAGATGAATATCCTTGCTCCCGAGCTCAATAAAATAAAGGCCAGCGGCGTGAGCAAGGAAGAACAAGCGAGACTTACTTTTGAGCTCTACAAGAAACACAAAACCAATCCATTTTCAGGATGTCTTCTGGTTCTAGTCCAAATCCCCATTATTTTTGCTTTATATTACGTCTTTTTTAAAGGAATAAATTTCCAAAGCGGATTACTTTATTCTTTTATTCATGTCCCGGAAAATATAAATATGATTTTTTTAGGAGTTCTTGATATAACTAAAAAAAGTTTAATTTTAGCGATTTTAGCGGGCGTTTCCCAATACTTACAGGCGTATTTTATGCCCAAACCCGCCGTTTCCTCGAGCGCTAGCGGTTCTTTTCAGGACAGTTTTACCAAAAGCATGAATATGCAGATGAAATATATTTTCCCATTCATTGTTGCCTTTATTGCTTACAGTATTTCCGGCGCAGTTGCGCTTTATTGGATTACTAGTAATATTTTTATGGTGGGACAACAGATTTATATTAAGAAAAAAGAGTTTAGTCCCGACGTAAGGTTGGAATCCCGACCAGAAAGTGTCAGGATAAAATAATTTTATGGATAAAATTGAAATTCAGAAGTTAATAAGAGAATTAATTGAAAAAACCACGGTAAAATTAAATGAAATTTCCATTACCGAAGACGGGCCTAAAAATATGTGGATTTCAGTAGAAGTCAACGAACCGCATTTTTTCGTTTCACGCGAAGGCGAGGGATTGCATGCTTTAAATCATCTTGTCCATAGAATTATTGAAGCCAAAACTTCCCCTATCCCTGGGATAGGGGAACCCTCTCAAAGAAATTTAGGTATTATTATTGACATAAACGGTTTTCAAAAAAAACACATAGAGAATATCCGCGCTGTGGCCCATATGATGTCGGAACGAGCGAGATATTTCAAATCCAACATAGAGATTGACCCGATGTCAGCTTTTGAGCGCAGAATTATTCATGAATTTTTATCTGAGGCCCAGGATCTAAAAACCGAATCCGTCGGCACGGGACGCGCTCGCCGGGTGGTAATTAAATATATTGGCTCTATTTAAGTCCCAACTCCCAAAGAAAAGAATCTTTTTTATTTACAAAAAATAAATAATTTTCACCTTCGTCCATTGCCAGTTTAATGCCATCAATTTCTTC
>JBBUIX010000007.1:0-4339 GCA_038055115.1 Patescibacteria group bacterium | reverse complement strand
GGGTCTAAAACCATGGTCGCATTTCCACTTTTGATATCTATTTTCCAAAGTTGGTCCGAAAAAGATATTTCCCCTTGGTACCAAACATCCGGATATTGGCCCACATTAATGGATTTTGGCACGGCGCAATAAACAACATCGCTCATTTTGCCCCAAGCACATTTTTCCGGCAGAGTTTTTACCCCTAGCGGGTCCGCAACCTTTGTATCCAGGTGATAAACGTTCAGTGATAAATTATCATTACCATAAAGAACAAGTTTCCCATTAGGGCTGGCGAGGGTGGTGAGTCCGTTTATATTACCGAAGATTTTGTTTAAATTTTTATTATTCGGGTCCATTGCATACATATACCCCGGCAGGCCGGATGAAGGCTTGGTGGTGAAGGTAATCATTTTACTATTCGGCCAGAGAGACAGCCATTCAGTGAATGGCGAAACAAAAATTTGCACTTTCTTATTATTCAATAAATTGAGAGTCGTGCCGACCATATTATCTCCAACATTAAACAGATAAAATACACTTCCGGCATCCGGTGACAGACTTATATCTTTAATGTCTTCCGGCAAGAAGGACCCTTTTACTTCATTTGTCACTGTCGTGTCCGCACCCAGGTATTCTTTCGGAAGATTACCAACAAAGGTTTCAATTGTTTTACCATCTGTTTTTAAATATCTCATAACTACCGACCCCCCTTTGTTTCCAAAATATGCTTCGTAGATTTTAGGTATTACTGTTGTGGAGAATTTTCTTTCTTCTATTTTATCCGCAAAAGTTTGATAAATATTTCCGCTCGCTTTATCTACATATCTTAAAGCCAGCGCAAATTCAGTTAGAGGCGGGGTTGGTTTTGTTGATGTTTTTTTTGTCGTGGAAGTTGTCGCAGGCGCAGTTGAAGATCCCGAGTCTGTCGAAGGAGTGGTTGTTGTGTCTGTCTGTGCCACTATTGGCACATTTTTTAATCTTTCTTTTGTAAATATTGTAAATCCTGCGATAGGCATGCTGGAAACTTTTTTTAATTTTATTTTTTGTATTTCTTCTCCAGGGCCGGGCTGGTACCCAGAGATGTCAACTGGAGGTGTCGCGGTCGGAGGTGTTGGTTTACTAGTGTTTCCAAACGGATTAAATCGTGAAATAAAATTTGTGCCCTGGCTTTTTTCTCCCGGTGCAGTTGTTCCTTGGCGGAAATATAAAAATCCAAACACTGCAATTATAACAATGATTAGAATTATTATTAAAAGTATTAAATTTCTTTTTGACATATAATTTTATTATGGACCAACGTGCCAATGATTATTTTCCCATCGATATGGTCCAGTTGCTGTTGGGTATCTCTGATTATTGACTAGAGTTCTTCCACCCGATAAATATTGATTTAATTCTGGTGTCGGCCTAAGGTCAACAGTAGAACTGTTAAGCATATGACTAGTGTTTCCAGTTTGGGCGCCATGTAACCAAGATTCTGTTCCACCACTGATTTGTATGTTGCATCTACAACCTTCCTGTATTGCTCTCACAGCACTAACATCAAGTCCTCTCGTTGAAGTGCAGTTTGTTTGGCCGACCGTTGAGCATTGTGAGTTATACACACTTACTCCATATGGTAAAGTTGCAATTTGTCCAACTGTATTGTCCCAAGGTGCGCCAAAAACAGCTCCATTAGCATATCTCCCGTTTACTGGTATTTGTGGCAGATCGTCTATACCAACCTCTACCGTTACAGCTGTTAAACTTGATAAATCGGTTTTTAATATGTCGGGGTTGATTGTGGAAAGAATTAACCAAGCGCCCAGGGCCAAAAGAAGTCCAAATATTGCGCCCGTAATTTTTTCCTTGCCGTGCTCTTTGCTGGAGATTAGCTCGCTTGTCATATATTCAATCCCGCCCATCACAATCATTATCACGGCCAAAACAGAACAGATGCCGATGAATAGTTTTATCATTAAATTCAAATATGTGCCTAAGGCGCTCTGGTCTGCGGGGTTAAAATTTTCACCCATATTGGGCAACGGAGCCAAAAGTTGATAAGTCGGAACACACGAATTACCATTAGGTCCAATGACTGTTCCCTCTGGGCACACAGTATCGGCCGATCCAAAATAAACAGGAGCGGTTAAACCAACCAAAATAAACGTCAGAGATAATAGAATTGTTGTTTTTTTAAATACATTTTTCATTTTAAAATTCCACATTAATTTCCTTACTGGCTGTTACAAAAATTTTATCCCTATTATTAACTTCAAGTTTTATTTTTGATGTTCCGGAAACCCCGGCTTGCACTTTGAGCGGTATTAAATTTTGTCTAAGATAATCCACTATGTTTACCGAATTATCGTTGATGGACCAATTCCATGTAAGTGTGGGAATTCTTATATCTTTGGGCGATATGAAATATGGCGCTGCTTCTATAACCTCATCGCCCTGTATCCTATGTCCGTCAGAAAGCGCTTGTTCCCAAATTGTCCCAAGATTGGCATCGTTTTTGTAAAATACAATTTTTGGCTGCGTCATTCCTATGTTTATGCTTGCTTCCGATGAATACTTTTGGTCAATGGTTGATGCCACCACTGATATACTATTTAAATTTTCCAGATAATCGCTTCTATAGGTAAAGGAATTCTTGCCATAGCCCGAGGCCTCCTGCGAATTGGTATAATCCTGTGTCCAAGCATAAACCATATTACTGGGATTAACCATTTGAGAGCCACTTTTTATTTCTGGCATAGCCACTACTTTTACATTACTATCAGGTGAAGGCAATGCTTTGCCTTTATAAAATGGCGGGACATAAGAATCATTTGCCTGCCAGAGCAAAACCATAGCAGCAGGCCTTAGTATTATTTTTTTTTCTATATCGCCGTCAGGCAACACTATGGTAGCGGTAACCGTTGTTTCTGAGCCGGCTGTCGGAGCTTGCGTAGAAAAAGATTTCTTGCCGATTCCCGATAAAATACTTTTACCGTTTACTGACCAAGTTATCAAAATAGTATCCAAATTGTTCTCATAGCTATTTAAAATAATGCTCGTGTTTTCGTTAGGAGCCGGATTGGGGGGCATCGCATCTATTGATATACTGCTGGACAAAGCGGCCTTTGCACTAAAGGGCAGAACAGCCCCCAATAATATAAGTGTTGCAATTAAATATAATAATAAAAATCTAAACTTCATAATTTAATTGTATCATTTTTTAATATCAGCTGCTTCTTGTTCTTGTTTGGCTTTTTTGTTTAATAATATTTGTGAAGGGTCGGAAGTAATGATTTGGTCCTCGGTGTAAGAAGCAATGACTTTTATGGCGACATGTTTTAGCCCGGCGAAAAATATACCTTCTCCGAGACCAGATTCTAAAAGCAAATATTTTTCCTCATCTGTAAGATTAAAAGTTTTTTGCAAGATATCGATCGTAGTCGGGGATTGTTTTAAAAGAAGCTGAATAGAAGAGTTGGTAATGATTGGCACACCATACGGAGATTTCATAAAATCGGCTGCATCTTGAGTGATGGTGGCGAGACCTAAATAATATTTTCTGCCTCTTTTCGCAATAGAATATAAAAATGACGCGGTGTCTTCGGATTTCATCATCCACCATGCTTCATCCACTACCAATAAACGTTTTTTTAAATTCTTTCGTATGGCGTTCCAGATGTAATGCATAATTATATACATTGCGACCGGTTTTAATTCGTCTTCCATGTCGCGAACAGAAAATACTACGAATTTTTTATTAATATCCACATTTGACGGCCTGTTTAAAAATGTTGCCCAGGAACCTTTTGTATATTTCACCAATTTTGCAACAACCGAATCACTCCCATCCATTCCCGAGAGCACCATTTCAAAATCCGAAAGAAGCGGAGGTTCAATATTTGAAAAATCCGATTCCGGGGTAATATCTTTCATGGCATAGGTTTCTGAAATAGCCCGGTCCACCATTGAATCCTCTTCCGGAGTAAGACCGCCCAGCATCAATCTAAAAAGTCCGACCAAATTGATGATATTCGAGCGCAAAATGTCTTCAGCTGTTTCGTCCTCGCGCGGTATCGGCAAATCAAACGGATTAATATGATGATCGGAAGAAAGGGAGATGTTAAAATATCGTCCGCCGACGGTCTCCGATAAAAATTCATATTCTCTTTCCGGATCTATTACAATAACATCGGTATCAAACATTAGCGATCTGATAATTTCCAATTTTGTCGCATAAGATTTTCCCGAACCTGATTTGGCGAAACAGACGGAGTTGTAATTTTCCAGCGAGAATCTATCAAAAATAACCAGACTTGAATTATGCCTGTTTACACCATAAAGTATTCCTTTGTCGGAAGTGAGATCAAAAGATATA
>JBBUIX010000006.1:0-5890 GCA_038055115.1 Patescibacteria group bacterium | reverse complement strand
TATGGGGATTTTAATTGAACATTATGCTGGCAATTTCCCTCTTTGGCTCTCGCCCGTGCAGGTAAAAGTTATTCCCGTCCGCACAAACCATAATGAATACGCCAAACAAATTTTCGAATTGTTAAAAGAAAATAATATTCGCGCGGAGTTGGATGATGCTGAAGCAAACTTGGGCGGAAAAGTCCGTGATGCTAAAAATAATAAACTTCCCTATTGGATTGTTGTCGGTGATAAAGAAATAGAAGCTAAAAAAGTAACATTGGAATCCCGCGACGCCGGCCAGCTCGGCCAAATTTCAAAAGAAGAATTAGTTTCAAAATTCTTAGAGGAAATCAAGAACAAAAAATAATCCTAGATATCAATCTCGGCCAGTTTGGCGTTAGATTGGATAAAAGATTTTCTCGGCGGGACTTCGGAGCCCATTAAGATATCAAAAATCTTATTGGCTTCTTCGGCACTATCAATATTCACTTTTTTTAGCACGCGGTGTGCAGGATCCATTGTCGTTTCCCAGAGTTCCTCGGGATTCATTTCTCCCAGACCCTTAAAACGTTGAATGTGAATTTTATTGGATTTGGCTTTAACTTCTTCTTTTTCTTCTTCACTTGTATTTTCGGATTCTTCTTCCTCCACCGCTTCTATCTCTTTTACATCCGCGCCTTTTCCTGCAATTTTAATCTTTTCTTCATCGGTATAAGCGTAAAAAATCTCCTTGCCCTTTTTTATTTTATAAAGAGGTGGTTGAGCGATATAAATATATCCGGCATCAATGACTTGTCTGAAATATCTATAGAAAAGGGTCAGCAGCAGGGTGCGAATGTGCGATCCATCAACATCGGCATCGGTCGCGATAATTATTTTATGGTAACGCATTTTTCCCAAATCAAAAGTATCTCCGATAGAAGTTCCCATAGCGATGACGAGAGATTTTACCTCTTTTGAGGCAAGCATCTTATCAATGCGCGCGCGTTCAACATTCAAAATTTTTCCGCGGAGCGGCAATATCGCTTGAGTACGCCTATCCCTGCCTTGTTTAGCTGAACCGCCTGCAGAATCTCCCTCCACTAGGAACAATTCGGATTCGGAAGCATTCTTGCTCTGGCAGTCTGCAAGTTTCCCGGGAAGAGTCATTCCCTCTAATGCGCCTTTGCGAAGCACGGAATCTTTGGCCGCTTTCGCCGCCTTGCGAGCCTTTAAGGCAAGAATTGACTTATTTATTATAGCGCGTGCATCATCAGGATTTTCTTCTAAAAAGTTCGCAAAGGCCTCCCCAAAAACTGTCGCTACGGCGCCTTGGGCTTCCATGCTTCCCAATTTTGATTTTGTCTGGCCTTCAAATTGTATCTCGCGAAGTTTCACGGAAATAACAGCCGTCAGACCTTCCAAAACATCCTCTCCGGTGAACCCGCCTTCAGATTCTTTTATCATTTCGTTTTTCTTGCAGTAAGTATTGAGAGTTCTGGTGAGCGCTGTTTTAAAACCGGTAATATGCGTTCCGCCTTCCGAAGTGTAAATGTTGTTGGCAAAAGGGAAAATTCTATCCACGATGTCGTCTACGTATTGTAAGGATATTTCTACACCGACGCCGTCCAATTCTTTTTCAATATAAAAAATATTATTTTGAATTGGTTTCTGGAATTTATTGTAATATTTTACAAGAGAAGTTAATCCGCCTTCAAAATAAAAAGACACGGAAGGAAGCTCTAAACCGAGATCTCGGAAATAAAAAACATCAGATTCATCGAGCCCTTTCTTATTATCCCATTCTCGCGCATTAATTATTAAAATCTTTAATCCTTTTACCAAGTATGCTTGCTGGCGAATATGGTTCACGACTGTATTCCAATCAAAGGCAACACCTTTGCCGAAAATTTCTTGGTCTGGTTCAAAAGTGATAATTGTACCGTGAAGTTTTGAAATACCAACTTTTTTTACCGCGAATTTTTTCTTGCCTCGGGAATATTCTTGAATATATTTACCGCCATCCCTATACACTTCCGCTTTGCAATAAATAGAAAGGGCGTTTACGACCGACCCTCCAACTCCGTGCAACCCTCCGGAAACTTTATACCCTTGCCCGCCGAATTTTCCTCCAGCGTGAAGTGTCGTCATCACGGTTTCCAGAGCAGACACGCGTGTTTTCTTGTGCATATCTATGGGTATACCCCGACCATTGTCCGCTACCCGTATACGATTATCCGGGAGAAACACAATTTCAATATCGTTGCAAAAACCGCCCATCGCTTCATCGCGCGAGTTGTCAAAAATCTCCCATACTAAATGATGCAGGCCTTCAGGACCGGTAGTGCCAATATACATGCCTGGACGACGCCTGACGGGTTCTAGGCCCTCTAAAACCGAAATGTCAGAGGCATTATAATGATGCCCTTTTTCGGCATCTTTTTCCTTCGCTTTTCCTTTCACCATATAAGGGTATTATACCAAAATTTATCTCACCTGCCAACCATCATTCTCCTTGATTTTATTGGTTATTTTGGTCATAATTTCGTTCACTTCTATGTCCGTAAGAGTACGATTATAAGATTGAAAAACTAATCTAAAAGCATAAGAAACTTTTCCATCTTTTTTAAATTCATCAAAAAGTTCCGGGCCTCGTATTACCATATCGCCCATATTATCTTTTATGATTTTAGCGACTTTTTCACTCTTTATTTCCTCTGGCACCCAAACTGCCACGTCGCGCGCAATAAAAGGAAAAAGAGGCCACATTTTAAACTTCATCGGCAGAGTTGTTTTTTCAGGTCCTTGATTCTCTTTGAAATCTGTCTTTAGGGCAGATTTCAACCCAATCCCAGCCAGACCATTCAAAAATAACTCTGCTGATTTCGTATATTCGTCAAGTGTTATCTCTCTTGTTTCTTTTTTGTTCCCAAAGGCAACATGCATTTCTTCTCCGCTTTTTTTAAACACCGTTCCAATTTCAAAAATTTTTACCTCTTCTGTTCCTAAAAGCGGAGCATTTGCTTGATTTAATTTTATACTTTCTTTTAATCCATCGGCTAAATTTGTTCTGAGAAATTTTTTATCTGAAGCGCTCTGCATAACTTCCACTTCTCCTTTATCACAAAAAGCATAAGTCATCACCTCGCTATATCCATCACTAAGTAATTTATTTCTGACCCAAAGAATTTTTGAGTATATCTCATTTATTTTTGGTTTAAAGTTTATTTTTGGTATTTTACCTTTTATTTTATCGTATCCTAAAATTCTGCCTATTTCTTCCGCCATATCTTCTTCAATCATTAAATCAAGACGCATTAAGGGTATGATAATTTCAAATTTTCCTGCATTTTCTGTAAATTCAAAATTATATCTTTTTAATATATCTTTGATTTCTTCTATTGACACAGATAAACCCAAAATCTTCGAGATTTTATCGGATGAAAAAGAAAGTTTCCTTGTTTCTTGCTTTTTGGGATAAATATCCACGACATTTTCAAAAATTGCTTCCGGACACATTTCATAAATAAGTGCGGAAAGTTCCAGCATTGCATACGAGCCCAGCTCTGGTGATAAATCGTTCTCAAAACGTTTCTTGGCATCGGTAATAATATTCAATGCCTGCGCGGTTTTTCGCACGGATATGGGATCAAAATTCGCAACTTCAATAACAATATTTTTAGTATTGTTATCCACTTCGGCAATTTTCCCGCCCTTTATCCCGGCAACCGCCAAGACATTTTTTGCATCTGCAATAACCATATTTGAGTTCTCTAATTTTACTTCTTTATTATCCAGAGTAGTCATCTCTTCGCCGTCTTTGGCTTCTCGCACAATAATACTGCCGTTTAATTTATCCAAGTCAAAAGCATGCACGGGTTGACCGCAATCGAACATCACTATATTTGCAGCATCCACTATGTTGTTTATACTTCTCTGTCCTACCGACTCAAGATGCTTAACCACCCATTCCGGAGAAGATCCAATTTTTATTCCACGAATAATTCTGCCCATATATCTCCTACATTTGTTCGTATTTACTTCTATTTTTAATTCCGGCTTGCCCGCAGTAGCTTTAGCGGAGGCGGGAATTTTATATTTTGGGGTTGGGTCAACAAAATTTATATTCAAAAGCGAAGCAAGCTCATGTGCAATTCCTTGATGAGACAGTAAATCATGCGCGCGGTTCGGTAAAATTTTTATATCAAAAATAATGTTCCCATCCGGCTTTTTTTCCAAACTTTCAACTTCGCAAAGATGGTAATTAAAAACATCTGCAAGTTTGTCCGCATCTGGTGCTTCCGGTATATACCACTTAAGCCAATTATAAGAAATGTTCATATTAGAATTGATTTAAACGCAAATCTCCTTGATAAATGGGACGGATATCGGGAATGCCCCATTTAATCATAGCGATGCGATCCAAGCCGCCACCAAAAGCGAAACCTTGCACTTTGGCAGGATCAAGACCGATATTACGCAAAACATTCGGATGCAACATTCCTGCGCCCATCATTTCCAACCAGCGACCTTTAAACTTTGCAAAAACTTCAATAGAAGGTTCGGTGAATGGAAAAAAGCTGGGTTTGAATTCTATTTCAATATCATCGCCCAACATTTTTTTATAAAAGTGGGTAAGCACTCCTTTTAAATCGGCCAAGGAAATGTTTTCTCCCACCATCGCTCCGTCTATCTGATAAAATTGCATTTCATGCGTCGCATCGGTAGCCTCATTTCTGAAAACTTTTCCAATAGAAATAAAAGCGCAAGGAATTCTTCCTTCTTTCCCCGCTTGTTCAATAGCGCGAGCTGTAACTGTTGTAGTGTGCGTACGTAAAACATATCTATCTTCAGTGATTTCGCAACCACTTTTCGGGTCCCTAACCCAAAAAGTGTCTTGCATATCTAGCGCCGGATGATCTTTGGGGAAATTGAGAACATAAAAATTGTACCAGTCGCTTTCAAGTTCAGGCCCAACGGCAATTTCAAAATTCATATCAGAAAAAGCCTGATAGGCTTCTTTGGCCAACAAAGAAAGCGGATGTATTGTTCCCTTTTTGTTTTCTTCGTTCATTAATTATTCTACTTTATGAATTTTCCCATCAGATGCTAGTCTATATTGATGATCCCCACCATTAACATGAGCAGTAAAAATAGCGCCATATTCAGAATGTTGAGCAGTATGGGCTAGTTGCTCGACTTGTTTTTTATCCATGTGCTCTTGCATAAAACTAGCAACCTCATGATGACCGTTTGGGTCAATTTGATGACCGTGAATTTCTGGTATTGTGTTTTTTTCTTCTGGCATAAATTATTATATCAATTGAGCTTATAATAAATAATTATACCAAAATCACAAGAATTTGCTATGATTAGCAAATGAATGAGAAAACGAGAAAAATTTACTTAATTTTGATAATCGCAACGATTATTTTTGCTGTTGTTGGTTTTTACTTAGGCTGGCTAGATAACGGCCCAAGACCTCTTTTTTAAGATTTGTAAATCTCTGCCATTTTACAATATTCACATTCGGTATTTTTGCCGTAAGAATTATAATTGCAAGGTCTGTTTATCCACTTTCCACTTTTTACGAGCTGGTCATAATCTTTTATATCTTTAATCAGCAAATCAATTTCTTCTACGGTTATGACTCTGTCATAAAAAACTTCTTTTACATCTTTGGCTTCCAGAAATTCAAGTCTGCTTTCTTTCACATCCACTTTCCATTTGGGGCTTTGTTTGATTAAATATGAATACATAGCCAACTGCCTTAAATAACTGCTCATTCTCCCTTCGAAATCTATTTTTTCAATCTCACTTTTCTTGCGGATACCACCTGTTTTGAAATCTGTCACCCGAACGTTTTTAGCATCTAAATTCTCTATCAAAACTAATTTTCAATAAATATTCAAATGCGTAAATTTGTCAT
>JBBUIX010000005.1:0-1490 GCA_038055115.1 Patescibacteria group bacterium | reverse complement strand
GTCTTGGAAATATTTTTATGAAGTTGTGGATGAAAAGGAAAATCCGCAAAAGTGTGTTTGGATATATATGGTTTTTCTTCCACGTAAACATTTTTTTTAATAAAGCGTGAAAAATCTATCCGCTCACTGCCAAATCTGCCTTTTTTGGAAGGACGATTATTGTTTTTTTTAAAATTTTTGTTCCCACCCGAAAAACGGGAAGGAGGGCGCTGACCGGATCTAACCGGACGCGTAAAACTGCGCTTGTGAATCATATTTCTTTTTGTGTTATGGACATCAATCACAGGACACAAAAGTCATAGTTGATTTCCACAATCGTCAGTCTCGTTAATTAAGAGTGAGAATGATGCATAAAGTGTAGCATTTCTTGATTAATTTGTCAATGATTTGTTTATGTCCCTTGTTTGTTGCTATAATAAAAATATGAGTAAACACGTCGATGAGTCATATTTGGATCTATTGGAACACATTATAAAAAATGGCGCTGTAAAAACCGATCGCACTGGAACGGGCACAAGAAGCGTGCTTGGTTATCAAATGCGCTTTAATTTATCTGATGGTTTCCCTCTTCTCACTACCAAGAAAGTACCGATCAAATCCATTATCCATGAACTTCTTTGGTTCATGCGAGGCGATACTAATTTGAAATATTTAGCGGATAATAATGTGCATATTTGGGATGAGTGGCCATATAAAGCATTTTTGATAAGAAACAAGCTTAAGGTGCCAAAAACAAATTCTGAAGAATGGAACACGGGTATTAAAGAATTCATAGAAAAAATAAAAAATGATGAGAATTTTGCAAAAGATTATGGAAACCTTGGGCCAATTTACGGATACCAGTGGCGAAGCTGGCCTGCCCCAAATGGAAAACATATAGATCAACTTGCGGGCATTATAGAGGAAATTAAGAAAAATCCAGATTCTCGCCGGCTTATCATTTCAGCTTGGAATGTTGCCGACTTAGACGAAATGGCTAAAGCCGGGCTTCCCCCTTGCCATTGTCTTTTCCAGTTTTACGTGGCCAATGGAAAATTATCCTGCCAACTTTATCAAAGATCTTGCGACACTTTTCTCGGAGTTCCTTTTAATATTGCTTCATATGCGCTGTTCACAATGATTATTGCTCAAATCTGCGAACTGGAGCCGGGAGAATTTGTCTGGACCGGAGGCGATGTACATTTGTATTCAAATCATTTAGAACAGGTAAAACTACAACTCTCCCGCCGAAATGACATTCGTCCGCTACCAAAAATGAAAATAAATCCAAAGAAAATGAAATTGGAAGACTTTACGATAGAGGATTTTGAATTATCGGGCTATAATCCACACGAAGGTATTAAGGCACCCATAGCAGTATAAAAATATGATTTCACTTATAGCAGCAATCGGTAAAAACAATGAAATTGGAAAGAAAAATGAACTTCTTTGGAATTTGCCGGCTGACATGAAACATTTTCGTGACACGACAAAGGGCTGTACGGTAATTA
>JBBUIX010000004.1:0-3382 GCA_038055115.1 Patescibacteria group bacterium | reverse complement strand
TGAACTCTTGCCTTATATTTCTAAGGATCAAGCCACCCAGAATCATATTAATTTTTTCTTAATGCTGGGTGATGCTTTTAAAAAACATCGTGAAGATGAACATTTTCATGCTCGTTGGAGTGTGGATGATGCGATGACTGATAAAATTCATGATTCTCTAAAAAAACTTTATGCGACTCTGAAAGATGAAGACCTTATCCCGGAGACAGAAATGATTAAAAAGTTTTTTGATCAAATGAAAGATGTTTCCGAGCAATACAGAGACGAAGAAATAGCTCGCCGATGGCTCTCAATGTCCAAAACTATTGCGAAAAATCCATTAGGTGAATGGGGTAAGGCTTCTTCGCCCAATATTCGCACTCGCGGGGTCAAGGATTATGCTTTTTTAGTGATGAAACGCCATGGTTCGCCGATGCATTTCAAAGAAGTAACTGATGCGATTTCAAAAACTTTTGGTAAAAAAACGCACTATGCCACTTGCCATAATGAACTCATTAAAGATCCTCGATTCGTTTTAGTCGGCCGAGGCATGTATGCTCTCGCCGAATGGGGATATAAAGCAGGTATTGCCCGTGAAGTTATCCAAGATATTTTAAAGAAAGAAGGGCCGTTGTCTAAAGATGATGTCGTTAAGAGGGTGATGAAAGAAAGGTATTTCAAAAAGAATACCATTTTGGTAAATCTCGCTAATCCAAAATATTTCAAAAAGAACAAAAACGGACTTTATACTATAGCCTAATGATTGACTGCGTAGGCAGGCTTTCCCTTTTTTGATTTTTGTATTAAAATATAAGAATGGCTGATGCAAAAAAAGGTGATTCAGATGGTTTTCTTGATTCTATTGAGGGGGGAATAAAAGAATATTGGCCCTGGATTTTGGTTGCAATCGTTGTTTACCTTATTTTTAGGTACGATTTGCAATATGGTGCGATAAGACTAATTCTGCCTTTGGTTGGAGTAATAGTGCTCGGCAAGATTGCCTGGATTATGTGGCTTCATTATATCCAGCAGGATTTTATTTCCGGGATTGATTTTGTTTTACTCGAAATAGTTCCTCCGCGCGATGTTTTGCGGTCCCCGAAAGCGATGGAACTTTTTATAACCAACGCACTTTATCATTTTAGTTTTAAGGGAGGTAAAGAAGAGTTTTGGCAAGGAGCCGTCTGGTTTTGGTTTTCTCTGGAAATTGCGTCGATTGATGGACAAGTGCATTTTTATATCCGAACGCCGACGCGCGTGAGAGGTTTGATTGAAACGCAGATGTATGCGCAATACCCTCAGGCGCAAGTTAAAGCCGTAGAGGATTACACTTTGGGAGTTGATGAAATAACTCCCAAGAGTGCTTGGAATGGCTGGGGGTGCGAGTTTAAGTTGCTCAAGCCTGAAGCATTTCCGATTAAAACTTATATTGATTACGGACTGGACAAAGATCCAAAAGAAGAATATAAAGTTGACCCGATTTCTTCCGTAGTGGAACTTTTTGGATCACTTAAAAAAGGAGAACAAATGTGGTCGCAAATTGTTGTTACACCTTCCAAAAAAACGTATCATACTAAAGGCACATGGTTTGGCAAACATGATTGGATAGTGGAGGCTAGAAATACAATGTTTAAACTTATGAGGCCTTATACTTCCCAAAGAGAAGATCCAGGCCCGGGGCTTGTTAAATTAGCCAGGATTGAAATTCGTGTTCCTAAGTTTTTAGATAATACTGCAACAGCCATGAGCGCCAAAACTTCCAAGCTCGGCTTTGACACCGGAATAAGGGTAATGTATGTGGCAAAAAAAGAAGTATTTGATATGAGCAGCAGAAGAAATCTTCGTCTTATTTGGCGTCAATATGCGAAACCAGATTGTAACGAACTTTGGCGTATAAATTCAACCCAAGGAGACGCTTATAGCGGAGTTCTCACAGCTTCTCCGGAAACTATCATGCTTTTAGCCAATAGAATGCTTAATGAATTTCGCGAGCGATCGTTTTTCCATCTTCCTTTAAGGCATCATATTTTTTCCCAGCATCTTTGGCATTGGCCTTTTCCCGGATTTTTTACTGTTGATGGCTTGTTTAAAGCATATTTTCATCACAAAACTTTTGTTTTAAATACAGAAGAGTTGGCGACGATGTGGCACTTCCCGGGCCAAATTTTGAAAGTTCCTACGCTTGAGCGCATTGAATCAAAGGAGGCTTCTCCTCCGGCCAACTTGCCGACATAATTTAATTTATGGAAAATTCTTTCTTACCAGATGATTTTGGGCATAATGTTGGGTATCCGGCATCCAGCGTTGGAAAAATTAAAAAAGTTGTTTTTTGTGCGGTTGGCTTAATTGTTTTTCTCTCGCTTTTTTATTTTTTATTCTTAAGCGCGCCGGGAAATTTTCCGCTTGGAACCATAGTGAAAATAGAACCAGGAATGGGTTTGCATAGTGTTTCTTCTATCTTAAAAAAACAACACATCATACGTTCCAGAGTGGCATTTGAAATCTTGGTGATAATTTGGGGTGGAGAAAAACACATAATATCTGCCGATTATTTATTTGAAAATAAATTATCGGCTTTTGAAGTAGCTAGACGCGTATCTGGAGGTAAACATCATATGGCACCGGTGGCGGTAACGATTCCAGAAGGTTTTGATGTAAATCAAATCGGGGATATTGCTGCACTGGAACTGGCGAATTTCAATAAAGCTAAATTTTTGCTGGGAGCCAAAGACAAAGAAGGATATCTTTTTCCGGATACTTATTTTTTCTTTAATAATGCTAATGAAACAGACGTAATAAAATCCATGAGTGACAACTTCGAGAAAAAAATCAACCCCCTTCTTCCGGAAATTATTTCTTCGGGCCAGACCAAGAAAGACATTGTGATAATGGCTTCAATTATTGAAAGAGAAGCGAAGGGAGAAATTGATCGGGGGGTTATTTCCGGAATTTTATGGAAAAGAATTTCTATCGGTATGCCGCTGCAAGTAGATTCCGCGCCTGAGACTTATAAAGTAAAAGGATTTCCGGAGAGTCCAATTGGGAATCCCGGCCTAGAGGCTATTAAAGCAGCCATTTATCCTCAGAGTTCACCTTATTTTTATTACCTTCATGATAAAAAAGGCAATATTCACTACGCCAGAAATTTCACGGAACATTCAAAAAACGTAGTAAAGTATTTAAAACAATAACAAAATGCGCAAACACAATCTGGCTTTTATTGACATAGAAACAACAGGACTTAATTTGCTTGAGCACGAAATTATTGAAATTGGTTGCGTGTTAACGACACCTGCCTTAAAAGTGATTAAAGAGTTTGAATTAAAAATAAAACCGGAACATATTGAAAACGCCGATCCCGTAGCTCTTAAGATAAATCATTACAATCCTACCCTCTGGAAAT
>JBBUIX010000003.1:2127-11662 GCA_038055115.1 Patescibacteria group bacterium | reverse complement strand
ATCGCAGAAATATTGTTTTGACACAAGACAATTCTTTCCAACCACCAGGAGTAGAAATTGCGCATTCATTGGACGAACTTTTTAAATTATTAGAAAAAACTTCCCTTGGTCATAGCACGGCCACGGGCGAGGCAAACAAAGATGAAGAAATTTTTATCATTGGAGGAGGGCAAATATATAAATTATTTATAGAAAAAGCGGATAAGCTTTATATTACCCATGTAAACGCAGAATTTCCAGATGCTGATACCTTTTTCCCGAAAATAGATAAAAATAAATGGCAAAAAACCAAAAGTGAATTGTTAAAGAAAGATGAGTTAAATAAATACGATCTGGAATTCGCAGAATATGTGAGGAAATAATTTAAGGATCTTCCGGGGTTTTAATTCTGATAAAAACGTCTTTGCCGTCTGGGGATTTTTCTTTCTTATATTTTCTTTTTTTGTTAATTTCAATTTTTCTAATTAATTCTTTTTCTAAATCAAAACCAAGAATTTCAGACATCCCAAGAATAAATATCATAACATCGGCGAATTCTTCGACTACCCCAGGCTGATTTTTATTAAATTTAGAAAATGCCTCGGAAAGCTCTTCGTATGCTCGGCAAAATTCCGATGCAACATCAGTTGTGTTAAATCCTTTCTCCACCTTATTCCGCATCACTTCTTTTTGCAGTTCTTTTAAGTCAATCATAAATTACATGTCTTCGTAAATTTCTATGCCTTCCAGTATATTTAATTTTACTTTGGCTTCTTTAAAAATTTCTTTGGTTCTTTTTGCTCCATGATAATCTTTTAGGGCAACAACTCTAACAATTCCAGAATTAATAATTCCCTGAGCGCATTTATAGCAAGGAGTTAACTTGCAATAAATTGTCCCTCCTTCAATTGCAACTCCCACTCTTGCCGCGTTGTTTATGGCGTTTTGCTCCGCATGCGCTGTTCTGATACAGTGACGGGATTTAGTTCCATCTTCGTTTATTACAGTATGTATTTCATGACCAACATCATCACAACTTGGCAGTCCTACGGGTGCCCCGACATAACCAGTAGATAAAATCCTCTTATTTTTTACCAGAACACACCCAGATCTTCCCCTATCGCAAGTACCCCTAGAACCAACATAATTTGCCATGCCGATGAAATACTCATCCCAGGAAGGTCTTTTGTGTTTTGTAATTTTTTTAACCACCTTTTTCACTCCTTTAATATACTCCTCCTAATCTTTTTTTCCAAGTGCTTTTAGAACTTTTAAATACATTACCTCTACGTTTTTACGCTGAATAACGCCGGTCGTAACATAATGATCCAGCCCCGGAGCAGCGTTAATTTCAATAATATAATAACTGCAATCTCCAAGGTCTTTTGCAATATCTCCTTTTGTCACCATAATATCAACTCCGGCTATTCGAAGCCCCATTTTTCTCGTAAGTTCTATGGCAATCTTCTTAAAACTTTTATGAATAGTATTTGTCACATCCAGAGAATCCCCGCCAGTTGATAAATTCGCATTATCCAACAGAAAAACTTGTTTGCCTTTTGGTAAAATACTTTTTAAAGAATATCCGAGTCTGCGCAATTTCATTTTTATTCTCGAATCGTTAAAATTTATTTTTGTATCTCTTTGAGATGAAATAAAAGATTTTTGTTTTTGTTTTAAAAGTAAAAGTATGGAATGTTTTCCATCCCCTATTACAGAAAGGGGCATTCGCTCATAAGCAGAAATTACTTCTTTGCCTAAAACAACAATACGATAGTCTTTTCCCGGCAAATACCGCTCAATGATGGCTATTTTATCGCTCTCAAAAATTTTACGCAGAGCAAAAACTAATTCTTTTTTATTAGATGCTAAAAACACATCGGTACCTTGACTTTTACTATTGGGCTTTACAATTACCGAATAACCTAATTTTTTTGCATATTTCATCGCGTAAGGAATTTTACGATTACTTTTAACTACTTTTGCCCAACTGTCTTTTAAAATAGTTTTTCCTTCTGCTACTGGATAGCCAAGCTTTTTCATGAAAAACTTTGCATAATCTTTGTCACGAGCAATATCTGCAGAAGCAATGTGATTTAAATCAAGAGAATACATGCGGAGCGACCGCACTATGCCGTTGTTATAAATTATCTGCGCCACAATACCCCATTCTGGTTCAATAATAACCCTTGCGCCGATTTTTGGCGCAAGTTTTACAATAAGTTTGGTTAAGTACGGCAACCGCATTTTTTTATTTCTTTTTCGCATTTTTCTTATTTATCTTTTTGTACTCTATTAATTTTAAATTTGCAAAAAATGGAGCATAAATATCTTTTTTGGGGTTAATGACAAGTTCGTCTCGTTTCACTTTATTGATAAAAATTATCGGTGCTCCAGTAATCATAGCTAGCGGTTGCTGTTCCCTACCTTCACCCATGCATAATACTGCGGATGTGGCCAAACTGTCGGCAATATCGGTTTGCGACATTTTTAAAACTCTGCCAAAAATATCTTTTTTACCTATATAATTTTTAATACCCTGAAAACCGGCATAACCGAGAGCTACCCCTACGACCCCGGCACGAAACGGCATTAACCGCGAATCAGTTATTAAAACTCCCAAGTTTTTCAAACGAAATTTCTGCATCAGTTTTTTTCGCAAAATCTCTGCGCTCCTAAAACTATTCCGAGGCAAGAGAATTAGTTTGCCTTTTGCATTTGATTCATCAATGCCGGCATTTGCCATAATTATATTATCTTTTAAAGTAAGCCAAACAATTTCGGTTCTTATGGCAAAATCGCTTTCCTGTTTTATAAGTTTAATTTTTTGCCGCTGATTTTTAAATTCCACTGTACGCCCTTCAGCCAGCGCTATAATCTTAGAGATAACAACCAGAACGGAATTTTCAGGAATTCTTTTTATATATTTGAGAATAAATTCAAGCAAGTTTTCATTCTCTCTAAATATTTTGGTTTTAATCGCCTTAATTTCCATATTTGTATTTTAGTAAAAGAGTGCCTTTTTTATTAAGTTTTTTTACCGATTGTAAAGAAAACTTATATTTTTGAAATTTATTTCCAGAAAACATTGGAACTCCGGTGGTAAAAATATATGGCTCAATTGTAACAAAAAGCTCATTTAATATTTTATTTTTTAAACAAAAATTATACACCTTACTGCCTCCAAGTATTGCTATTGTTCTATAATTTTTATTTTCAATAAATCGTTTCAAATTATATTTTTGGGGATTAATGAAAACTACAGACCCAAATAATTTTGATTTATCAATTCTAGAGGTCAATACTACAGTATTGCGCTTTTTAAGGCGACCTTTATAAACTTTTTAAGTATTATACCCCACAATAACAGCATCTATTTTAGTAAGTGATTTTTGAAGAAAATTCCAATCCTCTTTACTTGTCCAATCTATGCCAGAATGATTATTCTTTGCTATTCGCCCATCAATGCTAGTCGCGACAAACGCTGTATATTTAACTTTCTTCTTTTGCGTTGCCATATTTTCTCAAGATATGAATTCCCAAATATGAAAGAGGGGTGTAGAAAAAACCCATAACAACTTTATAGAACCACCATGGAATTATAATAAGTATAATTGTTGTTAGCGGATAAACACCAATAAAAGCTATAGACATAAAAATAACGGTATCAAATAACTGGGACCAAATATTAGATAAATTGGAACGCAGCCAAAAATAATTCTCGCCTATACGTTTTTTGAAAAAGAAAAAAGAAACGACGTCCTGATATTCAGCAATGGCAAAAGCGACAATTGATGCGATAGAGAAACGTGCGGAAAGTCCAAAAATTTGGTTGTATCCGACTTTTACCCATTGACCTTCATTTGCCCAAGGAACAATTGTAGATACAAAAGAATAAAGCAAAAAAAGTACTATGCTTATGAAACCGGCAATAACAAAATTATTTGCCATTCTCTTGCCGTAAACTTCCCCGATAACATCGGTCATTATAAATACAATTGGAAAAGAAAAAACAGCTACGGAAAGATGCGTACCAAAAAGAAAAGGCATTAATTTTATTCCCAAGGTATTCGCCGCAAAAAGAGAACTTATATAAAGTGTTAAACAAATAAGAATTTTCTTGTAATCCTTTTCTGTAAGCTGTTGCATTGATTTATTTAAAATTTTTAATCTTTAACCTCTATGCCCATTGAGCGGGCAGAACCGGCGATGATACGGATAGCTCCTTCCATGTTTTTCGCGTTTAGGTCGGGCATCTTCTTCTGCGCAATCTCTTCTATTTGTTTTTTAGTGATTTTCCCAGCCTTGGTGGCAATATTCTTGCCTGAACCTTTTTCTATTCCGGCCGCTTTTAAAATAAGCCCGGAAACAGGAGGGGTTTTCACGATAAAATCATAACTTCTGTCCTCGTAGACTGTAATATTCACGGAAACTTTATCTCCGGCCATTTTTTGAGTTGCAGCATTAAATTTAGTGACAAAGTCCCCGATGTTGATACCGGCTTGTCCGAGTGCGGGTCCCAACGGGGGCGCCGGCGTGGCTTTGGCGGCTTGGATTTGCAGTTTTATTTTTTTGGTTATTTTTTTTGCCATTTTTTCAGATTAACTTAAATTTTCTTAACTTGCAAGAAGTCGAGCTCAACCGGAGTCTCGCGGCCAAACATTGAAACAAGAACTTTAACTTTTCCGCGATCCTGATCTACGGAATTTATTTTGCCTTCAAGATCTTTGAACGGGCCGTCAGTAATCAAAACAGTTTCTCCAATAATCATATCGATATTATGTTTGGCGATGCCGGCATCCATTTTTTTAAATAGATAATCAACTTCTTCTTTTTTAAGCGGAACAGGATTCACGCCCGCACCGACGAAACCGGTCACTCTCGGAGTATTGCGTACTACGTACCAAGAATCATCCGTTACAATCATATCCACCAATACATAGCCTGGATAAATTTTCTCCTCCACCTCCGTGCGCTTGCCGGCTTTAATTTTTATTTTCTTTTCAACTGGGACAATGACATTAAAAATTTTGTCATTCATATTAAGAGAATCTATACGCTGTTTCAAATTACGAAGAACAACGTTTTCATACCCAGCATAAGTATGGATGGCGTACCAGTTTCTGACTGCTTGTGTTTCTTGTTTTGGCATTCGTTAATAAAATTTTATTTATAAAGAAATTACTTTTTGTAAGACTTGCGAAAAAATAAAATCAAAAATACCCAAATAATACGCAATTGCCACGGATAAAATAATAACTATTAAAGTGTAATAGAAAGTCTGGCTTCTGGACGGCCAAATTACGTGTTTTAATTCTGTTTTCGTCTCCTTAAAATACTCGGTAATTTTTGACATATGTATTAAAAATATTATATCTTCTAAAAAAGCCCCCTTTCAAGGGCTCTTTCAAGAGTACTCTTTTTCTCTAAAATAGTCAAATGTGCCTATTCTTATCTTATTTCATAAGTTATCGTCACATCCGAGCTAATCGTGTTCTCGCCTTTAGGTATTTCTGCCGGAGCGGCTGCGGGAGTAATACCAGCAGACATCATCTCAGATTTAGCATACATAATCGGATAATTGCCGGATTCGCTAAAAGAAGTAATTTTACCTAAACGCACACCCAAATCTTTTGCCAATACTTCTGCCTTTTGTTTTGCGTCATCAATTGCTTTCTTTCTAGCCTCCGCTTTTAGAGTATCTTCTTTGTCTATGGCAAAGTTTGGACCGTTTAAATCAGAAACACCTGTCGTTCCCAATCCTTGCATAATGTCACCAACATTATCTGTATTTCGAACTTTCACGGTAATACTCTCACTAGCTGTATAGCCGATAAGAACTTGTTTGCCAGAAGGACAATAATAAGGAGAGGATGGGGAAACAGTAACCCCGGCGGTGCCGGCACCCATTGGAATTGGCGGACAGACAGCATTTCGATATTCATACTTCGGATAAAAAGATGCATTTTCGGTTTTTATGTCTTTATCAGCCACACCTTTTGCTTTCAAAAGATCTAAGGCTTTTTTCTCGATTACCGCCACTCCTGCCTGAGCACCTTTAACTGTTTTGTCATCCTTGGTAATTGTAAAATAAATATTTGCGATATCAGGCACAGCCGTGACTTCCCCGTGACCGGAAAAAGAAATGGTTGCGGGTTGGGTATTTTCTCCGAGTAAACTGTCTTTCTTTATTTCGGAAAATATTCTAACTGCAAAATAAACTGACAAAACAATTAGTAAAACAAACAAAACCTTAAATATTTTTTTCTTATTTTCTTCTGGTATTTCCATATATTTATTTTTTATTTTTTAATTCCTAATAATTCGACGTCAAAAATTAATGTTGAATTCGGCGGTATAACTCCGGGAATGCCGTTTGCCCCATAAGCGTCTTGGGATGGAATAGTGAGGGTCTTTTTTTCACCGACTTTCATTCCTACTATTCCCTTATCCCAACCGGCAATTACTTGTCCGGCACCCAAGGTAAACACAAAAGGCTCCACATGATTGAATTTTGGATCCACATTTGAATCAAAGACGGTGCCATTCTCCAGCCGGCCAGTGTAATTCATAGAAACAGTATCACCCGTTTTTGCCACTTCCTCTTTGGGAACCACGCCACCTGTAAACCCACCTGTTTTTATATCGTTCGACATATTTGTTTTATTATTTATATTGATAAAAATTAAAACTCCTGCCAGGGCTAGGCAAATCACAACTGCCAGAACTATATTCATATTTATTTTATTTTCCATAACAATTTTATTATATAACTAAATAATTGGTTCTCTCGGTCGGAATTATAAATAAATTTATATTCCTCCCTCTTTGCCAATTATAAACTTTTTATATTTTTACACAATATTGACTTCGGGCACTAATTCAAGACCAAATTTTTCTCTGACGGATGTTGTAATTTTATTTGCCAATTCCATAAGTTCTTCACCGGTCGCTCCTCCATAATTTACCAAGACCAATGCTTGTTTTTCATGCACGCCGACATTGCCAACTCTGTGTCCTTTCCAGCTTGTCCCGTTTGCGGGGCCACACTGTTCGATGAGCCATCCAGCGGGAATTTTTATTGTTTCGTCCTCTTTAAAATACGGCATATCGGGATATTTTTCTAATAATTTTTCCAATTTTTTCTTCACCTCGCCTTCGCCAAGGCTTCGGCGGGCAAGAAAAACATTTTTAAAAAAACTTCCGGCATTGCCTATAATCTTCGGGTCTGGCAGTTTGCTTTGACGTATAAATGCTACGGCATCGCTTATATTCTTCGGGTTATTGGCCTCAGTTTTATTTTTTTCTAGATATTCCTTCAACACTTTATAGCTGATATTTTTTTTCTCTATTTTACTTAATTTCAAAGTTACAGCCAAAATGAAGTATTTGTTTTTTAACTTATTTTTAAAAACACTATCTCTATATCCCAACTCGCACTCTTCTTTACTAAAAATTCTCTTTACCCCGGTTGCAACTTCATAGGCTTCAACATTTTCCAAAACATTTCTGAGTTCCGCCCCATAGGCCCCGATATTTTGCATTGGAGCAGCGCCTACGGTGCCGGGAATAAGTGACAAATTTTCAATACCCCAATATTCGTGATTGACCGCAAACATTACGAGATTATGCCAAATCTCCCCACCCATAGCTTTAATAAAAACAAGACCCTTCCCGGCTTTTAAAATTTTTATGCCCTTGAGCTTGTTCAAAACGACCAGACCGTCGAAATTTTTAGTAAAAAGCACATTGCTTCCTCCGCCCAGAAATATTTTCTTATTTTGCTTAAATTCCGGTAAATTAAAAAGTTCTTTCAAGTCTGTTTCACTGTGCACCTCAATGAAAAACTTAGCACTTACTGAAATTCCAAATGTGTTTAACTTGGTTAAATCGTAATTTTTGCTAATCTTCATATTTAATATGCTATACCAAAAGAAAAAATTATGCTATCAATTTACAAAATTTCTCTTTCTAATCTTTTTTCTATCTCTTCTTCGCTGATTGGTTTAAGCATTTTTTGTAATTCCGGATCTTGTGATAAATTTACCCCTTGTCTTTCTAGTAGTATGGCTAACATTTTCATAAGTTTAGTAATTTCCTTTTCGGAAATAAGATTAAGTTGTAAATGGGTTTCTTCCCGTAAGTCATCTACTTTGGCGGTACGATTTTGAGATATAAGCACGAAGATTGCAAGAATAATAGCTTCCAAAGAAACTATATTCGTCAAAAGATTAAAGGGAAACGGGTCAAAAGCGTGTATGCCTTTTATTTGGTTGGTATTAATGAGTATCCACGCAGTGAACAAAAATACATTAAATAATAAAAAAGTATTGCTCCCAAAATTTGAAGTCATTGAATCTGCCAGTTTTTCCATAATCGTTCTTTTAGCGTCAGCCTTTGCCTTGATACTTTTGAGTATCTTCCTTTTTGACTCTTCATTTTCTCCAAACAATAAACGTAGAAATGAAAGATGATTTTGTAACATATTATTCTCTAAGTATACTAATAGAACCATCTTTATGCAATTTAATGAGTTTCGAATGTTTATTATTAATTTCGCCCCCGTCTATATATAAATCAACCAGGTCGCCAAAATATTTTTGGGCTTCTGAAATATTTTGAGCCGGGGGCAACCCATCAGGATTAGCCGAAGGCGCAATCAGCGGCCCAACTTTTAGAAGCAAGTTTCGGAGTGTCTCTGGAGAAGGCACACGAAATGCGAGCGTCTTTGTACCACGGTGCAAATATGAAAGAGATTTACCTGGACAATCTAAAACAATACTCGTTGGGCTGGGCCGAAGGTCCTGAGTGAAATCGAAGGACCAGTATTTTTGTAATGTGCTTTTTTGTTCTTCAGATAAAACGATAGAAAATTTTTCAAGTTGATTGACATTGCCGATTAATATTATACAGGGTTTCTTAAGCGCTCGTTTTTTAAGATTATAAATACGTTCAACCGTAGATGAGTTTAATGCCTTCCCAACAAGGCCGTACAGGGTGTCCGTCGGCATTATTACTACGTCATTCCTTTGTAACGCATTTATTAAATTTTTATCATTCCAAATGTCCTCAAATAATTGCATAAATCTTACTCAAAAAATTTCTCTGGAAATAATTCTAATCTTAGTGTATTATATAGATTATATAAACAAAAATAAAAATATGCTAATAAAAAAGATTATAAGAATTTTCGATAAATTAGAAGACAAAATAAGGGGAAAATTGAGCCACCACCCCATTCTTTATGCGCTCGTAGGGGGCATTGGGGTCGTGTTGTTTTGGCGTGGAATTTGGCATACCGCAGATGATATAAATATCAGCTCAGTTGTTTCAATAATTATCGGGGCTATTATACTTCTAATTACGGGGGTATTTGTTTCTTCTTTTATTGGAAGCCGTCTTATTATTTCCGGACTGATTGGTGAAAAAAAATTAACTGAAAAAGAAGTAGAAGAAATAGAAACAGAAGAAACCCAGCTCAAAAATCTGCAAAACACTCTTAGCAGAGTGGAAAAAAAATTGGAGCATATAGATAAAGAAATAGAAGAAAAATAGT
>JBBUIX010000003.1:0-2117 GCA_038055115.1 Patescibacteria group bacterium | reverse complement strand
AAAAATAGTAACATAATCAAATAAATTAAAATTTATCTAAAAGCACGACAAGACTAAATACACCGAAGAAAATAAAGATGATTCGAATAATAATTTTTCGCGTCAAGTTGGGGCGAAAAACTTTTGGTAAACTTTTGTGATTAAGCCAAAAAACCAAAGCAAGGTGCACAAACATTGCAAAGGCATTAATCACTGCGCCTAAAACTATTAGGGTTTTAGGTTCGTAAATATTAAACAAAAACAAGACTACACCAAACACGATCTGCGCCCAAACAAAACAATAATATATTTTAGAAAGATTAATCTTTCTTCTTTCTTGCCCATCTAATTTTCTAATGGCTAAATTTTCTGCCATTATACGAGAAGTTGAATCCATAACCCCCAATTGTGTTTGAAATAGCATAATGGAAACTACCACTAAAAACAAAACTCCGATAAATGGAAATATCATTTGGCCAATTATCATCCCTTCATTTATAACGAAATTAATTCCTTCGGCATTACCAGTTAAGCCATGGGTAGTTGCATAAGACAAAAGCATAAGAAAAATCATAGAAATGGTACCCAAAAACCAAAAAACAAAAGCATGTTCAATACTAATCAATCTCCACCATTTTTTAAAACGATTAATATCTTCCGGAGTAGCGGCACAATCTGTTCCATCTAAAATAATTTCATTATCTTTTTCTTTAGAAAATAAACTGGAAATCTTTTGCGAATAAATTCCCATACCATAACCTTTTTCTTTTATATAAATTGATTGAGTTAAATTTAAGTTTCCACCAGCCCCCGAATAGGCAAAAGCAGCAAGAAAAGTAGCAATACTTATCCCTTGCGGCAAAAACCAAAACCCCTCACCTTTCCCGATTATTCCTTGAAATAATGCGAACCAATCCGTTTTTGTGGCCAGAAAAACAGCTAATAAAAATATAAATGGAACTCCGATTAAAATAATGATTTTGGTAATACGTTCCATCATTCCATAGACTGTTTTACCCATGCTTAAAATTAATCCAATTATTAATAAAAATAAAATGGCAATCCATTTGAAATTTTCTATTCCCAAAACACTAGCCATAACCTTGGCTGAAGCAGCGATAATTCCCGGTAAACCAAAACCAATAAAAGTTGAAACAATAAACCAATAGACTGCAGGTTTAAATAATTTATAAATTCCTACAAAAACACTCTCACCTTTTACCAGAGCATAGCGTTCAATTTCCATGTTCATAAAATATTGAAAAGTAATTCCTAAAATTGCTCCCCAGGCAATACCCAAACCATGATTAGCCGTCAAATAGGGCCACAAAATAACCTCTCCGGAACCAAGTCCCAGAGCTAGAATAATAAAACTTGGACCAATTAGCTTTTTAAAAGATATCGGCTCTGGAAATAATTTTAATTCTTTCATTGGGTGGCTATCGGGGATCGAACCCGAGCTAAAAGCTCCACAAGCTTCTGTGCTACCGCTACACCATAGCCACCATATGTTGATATTTATACACTAAAAATAGAAAATTATAAAGTTTTATTTTTTGTGAAGAAAAATTTACACAATTAAAACGATTTTATGGATTTAATTTTATGTTTTAAAACAATATCGTTTTCTCCAAAAATAAAACTCCCTTTTATTAATTCACCCTTAATTACTTTGGGTAGCCAAAAAATATCATCTGGCCACATCTCTTCAAATGGTAAATTTTCAATTGAAAACCACTTTGGATTCATTTCTTCGCTTTCTTCCGGCTCATTTTCCCAATTCTCGCAAAAATAAACATGAGCTGTTTGATTCCAAGAGCTTTCATGCGGAAAAGTAAAAGATAGTTCAGCCATTTTTTTAAAATTTTTAACAATAACGCCAATCTCTTCTTTTGTTTCCCTCGCTGCCGCATCCTCTATGGATTCGCCATTATTTAATTTACCCCCTGTCCCATTCCATCTGCCAACACCAAAACTGCGCTTTTTCTTAGCGAGACAAATATGACTAATCTCATTGCCTGATTTTTTAATTAAGAACAGAAGTGTAGTATGCCCCATAAAATGATTATGATAATTTTTATTGGTGCCCAGGGGGAGATTTGAACTCCCATACCCTTGCGGGTGCTACCACCTCAAGG
>JBBUIX010000002.1:0-8855 GCA_038055115.1 Patescibacteria group bacterium | reverse complement strand
ACGATGATACTCCATCTGGCAAGAATTTTACCTTTACCTCGGCGACGCACAGGATTGTCGGAACAGTTGTCAAGCCCGCGGGCGGTCTTGGCAGCACTGAAAGAGGCATGCTTTTCGTTTATGCATACCAGCCGAGAGAAGGAGGAGGAGGAACTGGTACTCAAGTCGCAGACAATGGCACATTCACTCTTTATGTAATACCGGGCACTTGGAAAGTTGGCGTGGGCGGGCCGAATATGCCTTTTCCGGTTGAAGTTCAGGTTGATGTTGATAATACATACGAACTAGCTGATCCTGCTAAAGGTCCGACGATTACAATAGCGCCGCCAGCAGATTTTATAGAAGGTTATGTGAAAGATTCTGCCGGCAATGGTCTAGCTAACTCTTCCATATATGCATGGCTTGTAGGCGGTCCGGGTGGAGGCAATGCTCAAACCGATAGTCAGGGATATTATAAAATGTATGTGACACCAGGGAGCAGTTATACCGTGGGTGCCAATTCTCAAAGTTTCGGATTCTTAGGGGAGCAAAGCGGTATTGCCGTGACGAGTTCCACTCATCCAACCGTTAATTTTACTGTTTCCTCCTCAAATAATTACACAATTTCAGGTACAGTTACAAAGAATACTGTTGCTTTACAGCAAGCGTTTGTATTTATTACTGAGGGTGAGTTTGGGCCTATGTTAGGTAGCGGCGGTACGGATGCAGCCGGCGCTTATACGGTCAAAATATCTGGAGGAGCCAACCGCTGGATTCATGCTGGGCTTCCGGCTAAGGGCGAGGTTTATTTAGAAAATTTAGGAACTATTAGCGCCAATAATCTTTCAAAAGATATTGCCATTACATCTTCAACGATTAAGGTTAGAATTTCTCCCGCTTCTTCTTTTACACAGGCCTTTGTGGGAGTACATAGCGATACGGGGGGCGGATTTGCGGATACTCCTGTGATAACCGCAGAATGTACTGGTTCGGGAGCAAGTTGCAGAGAATACCAAATTGATATTAAGCGTCCTACTTCCGGAACCACTACTTATTATGTGGATGGCGGAATTCCAGGATATGGTCCTTTACCGCAAATTTCCGTTGGAGTGACAAGCGGAGGAGGGTTTGTGGAAACAAGCGGAACTTCTAATGACGGAATAATAGAAATTACCTTGGGTGGACTTTGGACGATTTCAGGCACTGTTACCGGTGCTAATGTGACAGATGCCTGGGTCTGGGCATCCGGTCCTAACGGCGGAGGCGGTAGCGCGGTGGTTGCAGGTTCTTATTCCCTGCAATTAAGAGATGGAACTTATGATATCGGTGTCGGCAAGCCCGGTTATATTGGAAATAAAATATCAGCGACTGTTGATGGGGTTAATTTAGATTCACAAGATTTAATTCTGACTACCGCTACAAATACCATAACCGGAACGGTTTATCTTCCGGACGGAGTTACTACGGCAATTAACGCTCAAGTGTGGGCAGAAAATGGAATCGGCGGAATGAGTGGGGGATCCACTGATGCCAGCGGCAATTATTCGCTGAGCGTGTCTTCCGGTACTTGGACAGTTAAGGCGGCTTATGACGGCTACAATTCAACAGGAATTCTCGTAACCGCTCCAGCTTCAGGTAAGAATATTACCTTAGCTGTAATCAGCGGATTTACTCCTAATACAAAAAATTCTCCCATCACTCCTTCAGACGGAGGAATAATGAGCGGTACAGGTTTTAAAATTGATTTTCCAAAGAATGCTTTAGGTACCGGCACCTCCGCCGGCACAGTGGAAGTTAAATCAACCACCAATGTCGTGACAAAAAATGACCGACAGCTTATTGGTACTGCTAAAGAATTTACTGTTCGTAACAGCTCCAATCAAAATGTGACTACGCTCTCGGGAAGCGCGACGATAGAATTGACAGTTTCCAAAGCCGAATTGGTTTCCTCTGGCTTGAGTTTTTCTCAAGTTAAAGATATAAAAATTACTTATTATGATTCTACTGGCGGTTCTTGGGTTGAAATACCAACAGTAGTTACATTAAGCGTTCCTACCGCCACGACAATTGCAGAGTTGGACGCTGACCCAGCAATAACTCTCACCGGAACCACAACTCACTTGTCAACCTATTCTCCATCTATTCCTACTGACGCGGATGCTCCTCCGACACCAACAGGATTGATCGCAAATACCGCCGGTAGTGGAAATGCTATTTTGTCTTGGACAGCTTCAGCCGGCGCTGCTAAATATGACATCTATAAAAAAGTAGGCGATGATTATCCATATCTAGCCCAAACAACTTCCACTTCTTATTCAGCTTCTGGTTTGACTGATGGCACCACTTACTATTTTAAAGTTTCTGCCCTAGATAGTTCCAATAGAGAATCTGCCGCGACTTCAGCTGTTTCTGTAATTCCAGTTGCCGGCGGTCAAGGTTCAGGAGCGTTACCATCTTCTTCAAGTTCAAGCACATCTAGTAATACTACTTCTGCCACTAGTAGCACGTCTTCAATCACTACAACAACAACGACCACTACAGCAGTCACAACTACTCCGACAACTATTCCTGGATGCGGTAATAGAGTCACTGGTTTCAGCACAGCGACGGGACAATCCTGCGTTGGAAACACTGCCAGCGCAACTCCCGCTACGTCCGCAACTCCAGCAGTTCCAGGAGTAAGCTCTGCTATTCCAGCTACCTCTGCGACACCAGCTTTGTATAACTTTGGCACCAAAACTCTCAAAAACGGAAGCAAAGGCGAGCCGGTCAAGGAGCTGCAAAGATTCTTGAATAAGGTATTGAAGACGAATACGAAAGTTGACGGCAAGTTAGGTCCAAAAACAGTTGCTCTGATCAAGAAGTGGCAAAAGGAAAATGGTCTGGTAGCTGATGGCCTCATCGGTCCAAAAACAAAAGCGAAGATGAACGCTTCGGCTCAATAAGCTGTTTATTGTGCAAGTTGTGCAAAGTTCGACTTTGCACAACTTCCGAGAAAAAAAGTTGTAGACCAACAAAAAACCCACCTTTTTGGCGGGTTTTTTGTGTTTTATATCCTAATAATATATGCCATCTGTGCAAAGTTCGACTTTGCACAGATAAGATATTTAATATATAATCAATATATATGCCTAAAATCAAAAACCACGCGCCGGAAGAATATTATCATATCTACAATAGGGGAATGCAAAAACAACCGATTTTTGAAACAGACAAAGATCGTCTGCGTTTTTTGTTTCTCCTGCTTGTTTTCCAAGGCAAGAACTCAATAAAAAATATTAGCCGAGAAATTAAACAAAATGTGCAAAGTTCGACTTTGCACATTAATCCTGAATTAGAAAAAGATATTTTACAAAATAGAACAGTAGAGTTGATAAGTTTTTGTTTAATGCTAAATCATTTTCATTTACAAGTTTTAGAAAAAACTGAAGGAGGAATATCAAAATATATGCAAAGAGTTTTAACTGCTTATACAAAATATTTTAATGTTAAGTATCAAAGAAGTGGGCATCTTTTACAAGGTTCATATAAAAGCGTATTAATAGAAGATGATCTTCAGCTTATGCATGTTTCTGTGTATATTCATAAAAATCCGAACGAACTTAAGGGCTGGAAAGGAAAAGAAGATAAATATCCTTGGTCAAGTTTTCAAGACTATATTTCCCTAAATCGTTTCGGCAAATTGCTTTCTACCGGTATTGTTCTAGATCGTTACGATAATAATAAAAAAGCTATTTTGTATAGAAATTTTGTTGAAACAAGTCCGGCGAAAGAAGAACTTTAGTAATATAAAGATGGAGAGCGGATATGTGCAAAGTCGAACTTTGCACAGTTTGTACTTTGCGCGGGCTGGTTTTTGTTATTGTGTCCAAATTTTGATAGAATGAAACATATGGGGGAAATTATTTTTAAAATTTGGTTTCTGGTAGCCATTTTGCCGTTTACGATAGCATCTGAAGGTTGGAAAATGTTTAAGAAATTTATGAGCCATGGCAACCGCTGGCATTATTTTCCTTATGTTTTGCTGGTCATCCTAGTTATTCTTCTCGTAGTTTTACTGATGCTGGGCTATCGCTAAAAATTTGTTTTTTAAGATTCTCCTTGACAAAATTTTTATAAAGTGTATAATCTATAAACTGTGATTTTATTTAAAAAAATTTTGAAGTGGACGGGAATTATTTTATTGGGCCTATTTATTCTCGGGGAAATTATAAGATTGCCATTTCGGTTGCAAGAAGAAAAGACGGTTGCGCAAGTTGCGAAAATTCACGCGACCAAGCTTACGCTGGATGATGTGATGGGCAAGAATCTTCCGCCCGACCCCGGCGCTGATGCTGATAAAACCGTGGCTGGAATTGATGCAAACCAAAACGGCATCCGTGATGACGTTGAGCTGGCGGTCTTTAAAGAATATCCCAACTCCGCCAAAACTCGTGCAGTGCTTTTGCAATATGCGCTAGCGTTGCAAACGCAAATGACTTTACCAATTGTGAATAAAGAAACGGTTACAGCAACGGTGGAGGATAATGAAAATAAAGCATTAACTTGTATTTGGAGTATTACTTCTCGTGTTGACATGAAAAAATTTACTATAGAAACAGATAAAAATGAAAATTTCGTTAAGTCGCGACAAATTAATACAGAACAGAGAAAAGCATACAGAAAAAACTTTTATGAGTATTTGGGTAGTTATTCTTTTCATAATGAAAGTTGTGATTTAGACCTTACAACTTTGCCTAACTAAAATAATGATAAAAAGCAACTTAAAGATAAATGTTAAGTTTTTTGCTTATTTTTTAAGTATTTGTATTTTTCTAGCACCAAATTTTTCTTTTGCAAATTTTACCCCCGGTCAATGTTCTAAAGAGGGCTACACTATTGCTACTATAAACGGAATAAATACAAATGACGATGGAGCAAGAAACAACATGATTGCACTTGGTAAAGCTTTTGGTTTTTTAAAGAACGGCCAAACAATAGATTATCAATATCTTCTTAATCCCTCACATACTGGTGGACTTGGTGATATTGTAGATGTTGCAAATCAAAAACTTTTTGAAAATTTTACAACGCCAGACTATGACCTAATTGAAATGTGGAATGACGCTAGTAAAAAGGTGACAACTCAAAAGTTGCTTTTAGTGGGCCACTCGCAAGGGAATTTTTACGCCAATGATTTCTATGGTTTGCTGATAGATAAAGATGGTGGAGTTCCTAAACAATCTTTGGGTGTCTATGGCGTAGCCAGCCCTGCAAACTATGTTGCTGGCGGAGGTAAATATATCACTTCTAATACTGACAGCGTTATTAATAATCTTCGCATTGGTGGTATTTTGAGTATTTTGCCATCAAATGTAGAGATTGTATTACCAGTTGGCGATACTTCAAATGGACATAGCTTCTCCGATGTATATTTAAAATATCAAGGTGATAAAATTATTTCTGAAATTAAGTCAGCGTTAGATAAATTATCGGAGAATAATATCCAAAATGAAAACAATCTCTGTATTATTGCTCCTAAAATTGACCTAGGACATAAAATAGACGGTGCCATAATATCTTTTTTTGATCATCCTGTTAGTACAACCAATACTGTTGCAACATATATTGCAACAGGAATATACAACACCAGCATAGCCATCGGTAACACAACAATAAAAGTTGCAAATGCAATTACTTCTTCTATTTCTTCACTTACTCAATCACTCTTCAATAACCCCAAAAATCTAGCCGTAAATAATCCCGCATCAGCAATCGCTGCTGATAATCAGTTATTGGACACATCTCAAAGTTCTACGCCAGAACCGGTAAAAGAAAATTCTAAACCTACTGTGAAAGCAACGCCTCTGTATAAAATTACTGCGGTTCAGTCTGAACCCGAGACTACTGAAACTGCGCAAGCAACACTGGCAATTGCACCGGCGATTGAAATTAAAAATACAACGACCGAAGAAAAAGTTATAACTTCTAATACTTCGCAAAATTTATACCCGAATCTTTTACCGGGCGGGGGAGGAGTCGCTGCGCCAAATATTTCTATTCCCAATCCTGTACTTTCTCCAGTTGTTCCTGATTCTACACCTTCTCCAACTATTCCTGACACCATTCCGCCAATTGATACTGTTTTACCTCCAGCTGATACCACTGTTTTACCTCCAGTTGATATAACCCCGCCTCCTCTTGATACCACTCCTCCCAACACTCCAATTATTACTACTTCCAATCAATTGGTAAACACAAACAGTATTGTGATTGTTGGCACAGCCGAAAATAATTCAATCATTATCATTAATGGTGGAACCGGTGTAGCAACTGCAATAGCTACCGATGGAAACTACTCTATTGAAGTGGTTCTCAATCAGAATACCTTAAATACTCTAAATGTGACCGCAACCGATGCGGCAAATAATACAAGCAATTTGGCAACTGTTTTAATTACCCACGACAACATCCCGCCCGTGATAAATTATTTGAACCCATATACAAGCCCCGCTTATACATTAGTAGTCGGGGGAACTTTTTATCTTACTATCATTGCTGATGCTGCAGGTTATACCGCTGGTCCAATTACAATTAACGACATTCCCGTGGATACTTTTATTGATAACGCAAGCGGTTTCTACACGGTAACTCATAAAGTAACTCTCGGTGAGGCTGACAGATCTACCGGCGCTGTCCCAGTGAGCGTTGTTTTAACCGACGCGGCAGGCAATTCAAATATTGCATATAGCGAAGTGACAGGAAATAGTATTGCAATTAACGGCCATTTTCCCGCTTCCGTGGCACAGATTTTTCCATCTTTTAATAGTAACGGAAAATTTACCCAAAATGTCATTTTGGATTGCGTCAGCAATTCCGGTTATTTTGAAATGTATTATATCCAAGATTCCGATTCCACTTTTCGCATGATGAATCTTTATGGCGACACTGTGTTGTGTCCGGGTAATCATCAGACTTTTGTTTCTAAAGATTTTGGTTTTGATGATTTTGGCGGATATCAAGCAGTCGCGGGCTGGTATTATGGAATTGTTTCTATTGGCAATCCTAATTGCGATATTTATAAAAATAATACGATTTGTGTCGATAATAATATACAATCTTTTTTCCGCTTACACAGAAACGCTGCAGGCGTTTGGTCTGATACAAATATTTAGATTATTACAAATAAAAAATTTTCATGCTACAATCAAACCATGCTCACGAAACATTTTTTTAAGATTCTGATGATTTTTACAATGATGATAATTTTGGGGCTGATCGGGATTGTTGTCCTGAAAAATTTTGATCAAAATGGCGAGCAGGGAACGGAGGCAAGCAACCAAACACCGGTTGCAAAATAATATATTTGTGCTATATTGAATATACCGCAGAGAAAATAGGTAAACATCCCTCCGTCGCCAAAGGCTATGGACGGGCGTAGTAAATCCTATTTAGTGGGTCGATATCTTAGATTAAGCAAGAACCGTTCTTGCTTAATGGAGAGAGAAACTCGCGGCGAAAGCCCGCCTTGACTCGTATCAAGGACGAGGCAGGCCGTTTTTTTATTTGTAAAAATGAGAAAATCAATATATGGCATTACTTAAATCAAAAAAAGGAGAAATGATAAAAGACCTGGAAGGAGCAATCAACAGCTCTGAATCCATGGTTTTTGTGAATTTCCACGGTTTGAAAGTAAACGATGAAACGAAGCTTCGCAGAAGTCTTCGGGACCAAGGAGTGAATTATAAAGTATCCAGGAAGACGCTTCTTGCCCGTGCATTGAAAGGAAAAGCTGAGGGCGAGATTCCGGAACTGGCCGGCGAAGTCGCTATCGCGTATTCCAAAGACCAAATAGCTCCGGCTCGCGAAATTTATAATTTCCAAAAAACTCACAAAGGACTCTTGAATATTATTGGGGGAATTTTTGAGGGGAAATTTATCGGCAAAGAGAAAATGATGGAACTCGCGATGATTCCAAGCCGGGAAGTTCTCTATGCGCAGTTTGTGAACCTGATCAATTCTCCGATACAGCGTTTCGCCGTTGTTTTGGACCAAATAGCAAAGTCAAAGTCTTAACAATTCAGATTGTAATATTTTTTTCGACACGAATAATTTTTTGCTAAAAATTTTCTGTGCTCGGCCCAGTCGGCCTGCGCAAGTCTCAAAAACATTACAATCTTCATTATTAAATATTAATTAAAACATTATGGAAAAATTTAAAGATCTTATAGAAAAAATAGAAAAAATGTCCGTTGCCGATCTTCATGAATTGGTGAAAGCTTTGGAAGAAAAGTTTGGAGTATCCGCCGCCGCTGTGGCAGTAGCTGGAAATGGCGCAGCTGCCGGCGCTGAAGCTGTTGAGGAAAAAGATGCGTTTACGGTTGTGCTTGCATCAGCTGGCGAGCAAAAAATTGCCGTGATGAAAGTCGTTAAAGAAGTGCTGGGTCTCGGCTTGAAAGATGCTAAAGATTTAGTTGATGCCGCTCCTTCAACTCTTAAAGAGGGAATGAAGAAAGTGGAAGCTGAAGACTTAAAGAAAAAAATTGAAGCCGTCGGAGGAAAAGTCGAGCTTAAATAAAATACTCGACTTTTCGGCCGGAAGCGCTTTGGCGCTGAGGCGGGGTCGCGCAAAATTCCAGCAGGAATTTATGTGTGACAAAGTCGAGCTTAAATAAAATTTCCTTTTGCTTTCATCTTCTGAAAATACTACAATAAAAGCACCTGAAAGGGTGTTTTTATTTTTATGACTAGACAAAAAATAGCTCTTATCTCTGTTTATAATAAAGAAGGTATTGCAGACTTTGCCAGAAGGTTGGTGGATTTAGGCTGGAAAATAATTTCTTCCGGTGGGACGGCCAAACATTTGTTTGATGCCGGAATACCGGTTACCTACGTCG
>JBBUIX010000001.1:4646-4929 GCA_038055115.1 Patescibacteria group bacterium | reverse complement strand
AGAATTCTTTGATTTAGCGGACAACGATGTTGCGCAAAATCCCGTAGAAGTTAAGTTTTAGTTTTTTATTTTTATGATTACGCAAGAACTTTTAGGATATATACGAATAGAACTTTCTAAAGGCAAAACACGCGAAGAAATTCGCCAAGCACTGCTTTCCGGCGGGGGATGGAGTGAAGATGATTTAAGTGAAGCATTCAGAACAGTAATTCCAATGCAGAGTCCTGTTGCGCCGGTTATCCAACCGATTATTAAGCCAGTTATTCAACCGGAAAAATCACCG
>JBBUIX010000001.1:2044-4636 GCA_038055115.1 Patescibacteria group bacterium | reverse complement strand
CGGCACTATCTCCCATATCACCCGCACCACTTTTATCACCCTCACCCTCGCCCTCACTCTCTTCATCACCGTTACCATCTTTTTCTCCTCCACCCCTACATTCATTTTCACCCCCATCCCCATCTTCCTATTCGCCTTCACTATTAAAACCAACTCCACTTTCCAAGCCAGCATCTTCTTCGCACTCGTTATTCTCCTTATTAAAATTTCTGATTATTTTAATTATTGTAGGCGGACTCAGCTTTGGTTTTTGGTATTATCGTCCGCAAGTTAATTCACAAATAATGAATTTGTCTTCACGAGCGGCAAATTTAATGAATTCATCTTCACAACAGGTGGCGAATTTATGGACTTCTTTAGTAAATGGAATAAAAGGATTTCGTCTTCCTTTTTTGAGCACAAACCAAATTATTAATAAAGAAAATACGGCAGTAACCGATACAGTAACTAATACAGTACCGCAGAAAATAATAAACGAAATAAAAAATTGCGGGATTGGCGTGGCCCCCAAATTAGATGTTCCTTCTACCTACAAAAATAATTCTGTGCTTTCTTGTTTAGGTGTTAGCGCTGTCAATTGTGAAAACGCAAAAGGTATCCTCAAAGATGATTTCTTCCCGACAGTTTTTGAAATTACCAAGTTGCAAAGTTCTTGTAATTTTAAGCTATCTTATCCGGCCGACAGCGTCTTGACCGATATTACCGGCAAACAATTGGCTGGACAGTATGTTTCGTGCCCTATTGATATTGTTAAAGCAATAGACAATACTAACCCCGCTTCTCCGAAATTTCTTGTTTCTAGTAAGATTGATTTGAGCAAATACGCCGGTGATATTTATTTTTACGGAACCCTTGGCTTATTTATAGAAAGTAATCTTGACTCAAATAAGATTCAAGCTCTCGGCTGCAGCGGTGAATACATCCAATCGGTGATAGCCAGTTATCGTCTAACTCACGCCAAATAGAAATAGAAAATTCATGGCAACACTTTACACGGAGAAGTCAAAGAATGTCACAAGGACTTGGTTGCTGATGGCAATCTTTTTTGTGGCGGTTATCGGTTTCGGCTGGTTTTTCAGCTTTTATTACGGTAATCCGAACATTCTTTATTTCTTTGTCGCCTTTAGTATTTTGATGAATATTTTTTCCTATTGGTTTTCGGATAAAATTGTTTTGACTCTCGCCGGCGCCCAAAAAGCCGAAAGAGCAGACAATTTTGTTTTATATACGACTGTTGAAAATCTTTCCATTACCGCTGGACTGCCGGCACCCAGAGTGTATATAATCAATGACCCCGCTCCGAATGCTTTTGCGACCGGGCGAAATAAAGAACATGCCGTAATAGCCGTGACAACAGGACTTTTGGCCATATTGGAGAAAAATGAATTAGAGGGCGTGATTGCGCATGAACTTTCGCATGTCGGCAATCGGGATATGCTGCTTTCAACTGTTGCGGTAGTGCTGGTGGGTTTTGTTACTATTGTCGCGGACGTTTTTAGACGAAATTTGTTTTTTGGAAATTTGGGCAAAGGGAGAGATAACGATGATAGGGGAGGAAACGTGCTGATGATTATCGGAATTATTCTCTCAATTTTAGCGCCGATCTTTGCTGTTTTAATACAGCTTGCTATTTCCAGAAAACGCGAGTTTTTGGCGGATGCCTCCGGGGCATTGCTTACTCGCTATCCGGAAGGGCTAGCCAACGCGCTTCGTAAAATTTCTCAATATCAAAAACCGATGGCCCGTCAATCCAGCGCCATCGCGCACCTTTATATCGTTGACCCGAAAGGTTCCCGTTTAGGAAAAAAAATCAGTGGCTTTTTTGCAACTCACCCGCCAGTGGAGGAAAGAATTAAAGCTTTAGTGGGGTAAAAAATATTGAGAATTTTTTTTATTTTTTTGCTATACTTTGACTATGGATATCAAAGACGTAGAAAGCCTTGCAAAACTCGCCAGAATTGAGCTTTCGGAAGAAGAAAAGATAGAATTACTTTCCGACATGAAAGGTATTTTGGAATATGTGAAGGTTGTTGAAAAAACAGATGTAGGTAATATAGCGCCGGAGCATAGTCTTACGAATGTTTGGCGAGAAGATAAAATAGAGTCACGCGAATTTGATAGAGAATTGATTACAGAACAATTTCCGGATGCGCGAGACGGATTTTTAAAAGTGAAAAAAATTCTATGATTGATTTGAAAAAATTAACAATTGAAAAAGCGCATGAGAGCCTGAAGAAAGGAGAATTTACTTGTAAAGAATTAGCAGATGCATACCTTGAAGTTATTAAGAAAAAAAATCCAGAATTAAATGCATATCTAGAAGTTTTTGATGATATACTTCTACAAGTAGAAAAAGCGCAAAAAAGATTTACTAATGGCACAGCAACTGTGTTGACCGGCATTCCCTTTGCTGTTAAAGATAATATTTTAATTGAAGGTCATATTTGTTCATCAGGATCTAAAATTTTAGAAAACTACAAGGCGTCCTATGATGCGACAGTGATTAAAAAAATAAAAAATGCCGGAGCTGTGATCCTGGGTCGCACAAACATGGATGAATTTGCGATGGGGGTTTCTACTGAGAATTCGGCT
>JBBUIX010000001.1:0-2034 GCA_038055115.1 Patescibacteria group bacterium | reverse complement strand
TGGGAAGTTCGACCGAAAATTCTGCCTACAAGGTAACCAAGAATCCGCATGATACCAAAAGAGTTTCGGGAGGATCTTCAGGGGGTTCTACTGCATGTATAGCGATGGGAGGAGCTCTGGTTGCCCTTGGTACAGATACTGCTGGTTCTTGCAGACAGCCTGCCAGTTTTTGTGGAGTTGTTGGCTTGAAGCCGACTTATGGAATAGTTTCGAGAAATGGGTTAACTGCCATGGGATCGTCTCTCGATGTTGCCGGGGTCATTGGTAAAAAC
Organism: Patescibacteria group bacterium; assembly: GCA_038055115.1. GTDB lineage: Bacteria > Patescibacteriota > Minisyncoccia > Phycocordibacterales > UBA9973 > UBA9973. Next base: position 1,762 of record JBBUIX010000001.1, on the reverse strand, counting down.
ATTTTAGATGTTCAAACCGTTTTTGATTTTATTAAAGGTCATGATGAGATGGATAGTACTTCTATTCCTGATGGATTTTATAAAAAAAAGATTGCTAAAAAACCAGTAATCGGTGTACCAAAGCATTTCCTTAAGGAGGGTTTGGACGAAAAAATGCTTCTTAATTTTCAAGAAACTATTAAGAAATTAGAATTTCTTGGGTATGTGATTAAAGACATAGAGCTCCCGCACGTTAAATATTCTGTGCCTTCCTACTACATTATTACCCCCGCAGAAATTTCAGCTAACTTGGCTCGCTTTGATGGTATTCGTTATGGTCACAACATAGAAGGTGAAAATTTAATGGAAGTGTATAGAAAGAGCAGAGGTAAAGGTTTTGGCAAAGAGGTTCGCAGGCGTATTTTGCTCGGTACTTATGTGCTTTCCCATGGTTATCATGATGCGTATTACAATAAAGCAAATGCAATCAGAAATATAATAGCAAATGATTACAATAAAGCTTTTGAAAAAGTTGATCTAATTTTAACTCCAACAACCACTGGACCAGCGTTTAAAATTGGAGAAAAAGTGAATGATCCGGTAAAAATGTATTTAGAAGATATCTTTACCGGTCCTGCCAATATGGCTGGGCTTCCGGCTATTTCCATACCGTCTGGTTTTACAGAAGAGGAAGGTAAACAATTACCGCTTGGAATTCAATTTATGGCGCCTCACGGAAGGGAAGATTTGCTTTTTGAAGTTGGTAAAAAGTTTGAAACATTATGATACAATTTATATATGGAAACAGTAAATCAAAATAATCTTCACACCGGAACCTTTCTTGATTCCAAATATCTTGATCCCGGATATTTATTTAATCATAGCGTTGTGTATCTCAAGGATTTTTGGTTTTTCATTTCGAGCGAACAGGCAATAAGTATTGGAAAGACCATCCTTTCTCTTTTTTCGGTGTTTTTCCTGACAATAATTTGTTATACACTTGTACGCTTGTTTGAAATTAGAAAAAAGGAACGCGAACATCTGCATCATGAAATTGCCGAATATGCGCGCAATAAGAGTGAACAGGAAAAAAGATTGCGCGAGGAAGTCGGGGGTTCTAAAAATGAACGCTGGAGCAAAACTCTCAATTATCTTTTCTCCCAGCATTCCAGCGATTGGAAGCTGGCGATTATTGAAGCGGACTCCATGCTGGAGAGTTTAATGGAACAATTGGGGTTCCAGGGCGAAAGTTTGGGTGATAAATTAAAGGGAGCCAATCAAGACAACTTTCCTCAACTGACCATTGCTTGGGAAGTTCATACCATCAGGAATAGAATAGCGCACGAGGGTTTGGCTTTTGAGCTTTCACAGCATGAAGCTAAAAGAGTGATTGCTTTGTATGAGCAGATTTTCCACGGGTATGGCTATATTTAGCGGAAGTTTTTTTAATTGTTGCGGGAGGCCGAATCGAACGGCCGTCTCAAGGTTATGCTTTACCACTTCAGTTTTCACTGCTCCAGGTTGAATTTGTGGTCTGGACTATACCATCTCCTTTCTTAAAATAAATAAAAGGTTAAGGAGCTCGCCATCTAGTCTCTACACATTTATCTCCGACCTAGGTCGGAGAACTTAGCTCGGAATTGTCTTTCCACCAATTGGCAGAGAGGATTTCTCCGAATTTGACGAGTACGCACCTCCAGGTTTCCCAAGAGGGGGCCCATATATACCGCTGAGCCTTGCGAGATGCCTCTTCTCTATCCCGCTATAAAATTATTTTATATTA